>NZ_JFCC01000044.1:0-26449 GCF_000582925.1 Acinetobacter sp. 1294596
ATAAAACATCTTATAATGAGTTTTTTAAAAGATTACTTAAATTATTATAAATGTAAATATTGCATAACTTTAGTGTAATAAAGATAATAAAAACGTTATTTTTTTATAAACTTTATATAAAATCTAACCTGATTTTGTGTTTTTTCTAAACAAAATAGTAATTTATCTTATTTATGAGGCTCCAATGCTAAAAGTCCAAAAACTTACTTTAGCAGTTCTAATTCATGCTATTGGCCTAACCTCAGTCTACGCTAGCGAACAAAGTGAAGCGAAAGGATTTGTCGAAGATGCTGAAGGATCAGTTTTATTCCGCAACGGTTATCTTTACCGTGATAAAAAAAATGGTGTTCATGACACAAGTTCATGGGCACAAACAGCCATTTTTAATTTAGAGTCTGGTTTTACTAAAGGTATCGTTGGCTTCGGGGTAGGAGCTGTCGGTGATTTATCATTTAAAATCGGGGATAATAAAAACTCTGCTAACAATATGATTCCTCGTGACAGTAATGGGGAACCTTATGACCACTGGGCTCGTGGTGGCGCAAGTGTGAAAGCTCGTATGTCTAACACCACAGTCCGCTATGGTACTCAAGTTCTGGATTTGCCCGTACTGGCAAGTAACACTGCACGCTTGGTCCCTGAATACTTTACAGGTGTACTGGCAAACAGCCGTGAAATTGAAAATCTGGAACTGATTGCCGGTAAATTTACTAAAGACCAGATGTCGGATCAGATTTCTACAGACGAAAACAACCTTGATCGTGCAGTAGTTTGGGGCGCCAAGTACAAGTTTAATGACCAGCTCAATGCTTCATATTATGGTTTAGACTCTAAGGATAAATTAGAGCGTCACTATGTAAATGCTAATTACAAGTTGCCTTTAACTAATGACAGTTCTATTACTTATGACTTCAGTGGTTATCACACTGAATGGGATAGAGATGCAGTAACTGGTTATACGACAGCAAGTAATCCGGCAGACCGTTCAAATAATATTTGGGCAATTTCTGGAACTTATAACCAGAACGCGCATACGGTAATGCTCGCCTATCAGCAAAATACAGGCAATACTGGTTATGACTATGCTTATAATGCTGATGGTTTCCAAAGTATCTATTTGCCAAACTCATACCTTTCTGACTTCATTGGAAACCATGAAAAGTCAGCTCAAGTTCAATACAATCTTAACTTCAATGACTACGGTATACCGGGATTAAACTGGACGACTGCATTTGTTTACGGCTGGGATATCAAAACTCCAACTACGGATGATTCTCAAGAACGTGAATTCTTCAATCAGGTAAAATATACCGTTCAATCTGGTTTTGCTAAAGATGCAAGCCTTCGTATCCGTAACTCGTACTATCGAGCAAGTGATGCATACCAAGGTATGTACATTGGTGATACTAATGAATGGCGTATATTCTTAGATGTTCCTGTGAAATTATTTTAATTTTTAGAACTATTTAAGTGAAAAAAACCTGCACATTATGCAGGTTTTTTTATTGCGTCCTTAATTATCAGAATAAGAACGCCGGGCCTAAAACAAATTATTTATTTGCTTCAGCATAGGCAGCAATTGAGCTCAACACTTCTTGTTTAGCTACATCTGCACCTTCCCAACCACTTAACTTAACCCACTTACCTGGTTCAAGATCTTTATAGTGCTGGAAGAAATGTTCAATTTGGCTGATCAATAAAGGTGGCAGATCGGTATATTCTTGAACGTCTTTATAAATTGGCGTTAACTTTTCGTGTGGTACAGCAACAAGTTTGGCATCTACACCGCCGTCATCTTCCATGTTCAATTTACCGACTGGACGGCAACGAATAACTGAACCTGGCTCAACCGGATATGGCGTAACAACCAATACATCTAGTGGGTCACCATCCAACGATAAAGTATTTGGCACATAACCATAGTTCGCTGGATAGAACATGGCTGTACCCATAAAACGGTCTACAAATAGTGCATCAGAGTCTTTATCAATTTCATATTTGATCGGTGCTGCATTTGCAGGAATTTCAATAATTACATAGATGTCATTTGGTGCATCTTTACCCGCTGGGATATTGCTGTAGCTCATAGCCGTACTCTTTAACAGTGAAGTCTTCAGATCCTGTCACTATTACGGACAGGATCAAACCGATGAAATTATAACGCCAGCTCACTAAAAATGAAGATTTATCTGAGCAATGCTTTAATCAACTAATCTTGATGGTAATAATCAGCAGAAATATTGGACAGAGTAGTGAAAGGCACCAGATGATCGAGCGCAACATGGCCAGATTGGCCAGGTAACAAATACCATAGATGACCCGTAACACCAGATAGGCCAAACCTAAGGTCATAATAATGCCCTGTGGTACGACCATGTACTCTGCCATTAACACTGCCGCAATAAAAAGCGGTAAACTCTCAAAACTGTTCTGCTGTGCCGCATTGGCCCTGGCAGCAACACCTTTGGTCTGGGCAAGAAATTCACGTGGATTCTGGTTATCTCTGGCTTTAAATCCACCAGCCATCTTGGCAATGCCTGTAAATACATAGGGCAACAGACAAGCTGCTAAAATGATATAAATGATCCCGCTTATGCCATGCATGAATATTGTTCTCATCAATTCCCAGTGAAAGATATATCATAGCATGGTGTTTTAGCGACAAATTTTGTTAAATATAGTGTTTTTATAAATCTGATGAGTGAACACGGCATGTTAGCACCTGATGAAAAAGATATGTTTGAAGTGCTGGAGAAACAGCAGCAGCATCAGCGTCAAGTTGACCGCGTTTTTAAGATCGTACTGCCTATTACTGCATTTTTACTGAGTGTTATCTGTGCCAATATGAACTGGGCATCCTGGCTGGGTACTTTTATTATCCTGACTATAGCCTTTTATGCAGTTGGTATTAAACGTTTACCACTCTGGCACTGGCTGGTCATTGTACTCATCTACTGTCTGATTGATAACTTTCTGACCTATAAAACTCTTCATATTTCAGGTTTAAGTCGTCAGTTTGGTACGATGTTTATTTTTCTCGGTATAGTGGGTATTGGACGGCCTTATTTTGACCGGTGGTTAATGAAAAAATAATTTTGGAGCAATAAAAAAGCGCCCGAAGGCGCTTTTATTTTAAGCAGTTTTTCGTAAATCTTTACGCAGGATTTTACCAACATTTGATTTTGGCAATTCTTCCATAAACTCCACATAACGCGGGCGTTTATAACCGGTTAGATTTTCTTTAGCAAATGCCAGAACTTCTTCAGTTGTTAAGGAAGGATCTTTTTTAACCACAAACAGTTTAGGCACTTCACCTGATTTCTCGTCTGCCACACCAATAGCAGCCACTTCCAGTACTTTAGGATGTTTAGCAATCACTTCTTCAATTTCAGATGGATAAACATTAAAGCCAGAAACCAGAATCATATCCTTTTTACGGTCTACAATTTTTACATAGCCCCGGTCATTCATGATGCCGATATCACCGGTACGGAAAAAGCCGTCTTTAGTCATGACTTTTTCAGTTTCTTCCGGACGATTCCAGTAGCCTTTCATTACCTGTGGACCACGGATCGAGATTTCTCCCTGCTCACCCAAAGCAACTTCGTTACCATCATCATCCAGAATAGCCACTTCTGTTAATGGCAGTGGGATACCAATCGTGCCGCTAAATTCTGTAGAGGCTGGTGGATTAGCAGTTGCCACTGGTGAGGTTTCAGACAGGCCATAACCTTCAATGATAGTAGTTCCGGTAACCCGTTTCCAGGCTTCAGCCGTAGATGGCAGTACAGCCATACCGCCCCCCATAGCCATTTTCATTTTGCTATGGTCAAGCTGCTTGAACTCTTCGTTATGCACCAGTGCATTGAACAGTGTATTAACCGCCGGGAAGAATGATGGCTGATATTTACGCAGCTCTTTAATAACGCCTGGTAGATCACGCGGGTTAGGAATCAGAACGTTTGCTTGGCCTTTATACATGCCATACAGGGCACAAACCATAAATGCAAAGATATGATAAAGCGGTAGCGCACAGAAAATACGGTCATTTTTGTCCCCATCTGTTGCACCAAATTTGCTCTGAAAAATACCGTCACATTGCAACATGTTGGCAACCAGATTCCGATGTGTCAGTTCGGCGCCTTTGGATACCCCTGTAGTTCCGCCCGTATACTGAAGAACTGCAGTATCACTTAAGGTCAGATTGGGGCGCTTATAATTGCTTGGATTAGCTTTTGCCAGTGCTGCATTAAACTTGATATGCCCCGGAATATTCCATTCTGGAATCTGCTTGCGTACTTTGCGCAGGACAAAGTTTACCAGTGTGCCTTTCAAGGTACCCAGCATGTCGCCTACCGAAGCAACCACCACATGCTTGACTGGTGTTTTACCAATAATTGCCTGATAGACAGAAGCAAAGTTTTCTACAATAACCAATACTTCAGAACCTGAATCATTCAGCTGATGTTCAAGTTCACGCGCTGTATAAAGCGGGTTGACGTTGACTAATATGAGGCCGGCACGGAATACACCGAGTGCAACAACAGGATATTGCAGGACATTTGGCATCATAACCGCAACACGTGTGCCTTTTGCTAACCCCAAGCTTTGCAAATAGGCAGCAAACTTGCGGCTTGCTTCCTCAAGTTCATTAAAGGACATGGCTTTATCCATAAAGATAAAGGCGTCACGTGTACCAAACTTTTGGAAATTACGTTCGAAAATATCGACCAGCGAGGTATCTTCTGGGGGTAATTCTACAGTTTCCGGTATCCCTGTCTTTTGGTATTCAGCGAACCAAATCTTTTCCATAATGCCATTTTCTCCAATCAATATCCTTAGTCAAATATTTTTCAATGACGAGCCTATTTTTTAACTTGTTTATGCTCGATCATCGCATCCATCTTCACGAATACATTCACATATATAACGTATTTATGAACATGGATGCTAGTATTATCTTTGAATCAGGAGTCTATTTACTTTTTGATATCCTCTTGGCAGAAGTTGCCCTTTAGACGCTCTTTTTCCTAAGTATTTATTTAAATCGCCCGGTTTTATATTAAGAATTTTCTGACCTGCAATTACCTGAATTATTTCATTTAAATTCAAAGTTGTCATAGATAATAGCTGCTCGTCCTGCTCAAGTTGTATCAACTTGTTTCCTTTACCCTTGTTGAGACTTGGCAATTCTGACACGGGTAAGACCAGCAAGCGGCCTGTATCAGTTAATAAGGCCAGATGAGAGCAATCTGGATTTACCAGTAACGGTAAAGCTTTGCCACCTTCAGGAATACTGAGAAATGCCTTACCGGCTTTGGCATTAGTATCCAGCTGTTTTGCCTGGGTTTTAAAGCCGTAACCCTTAGAACTAATCGCGATAATTTCCTGATCATCTTCTTCAACCAGTATCTGAATAAAGGAAACACCATTCGCTGGAGAAAGTTTAGAACTGAGCGGTTCTCCCAGACCTCTTGCAGAAGGCAGGCTGTTGATAGCCAGTGCATAACTCCGGCCGGTTTCATCCAGAATATAAACACGCTGGTTACTTTTACCAGAAGCATGACTTAAATACTGATCTCCAGCACGATAGTTAAGTTTTTCTGCATCGACATCTGCACCTTTAGCAGAGCGAATCCAGCCTGCTTCTGATAGAATTACAGTGACTGGTTCTGCCGGAATCAGGTCCTGTTCACGCATCTGAACCGCACCTTCACGCTCCACAATAGGAGAACGGCGCTCATCCCCAAATTTTTTGGCGTCTTCTTTTAATTCACCAATAATCAGATTCTTTAAAGACTCAGGATTAGCCAGCTGTTCACGAATAAGAGCAGCACGTGCCGAAAGCTCATCCTGTTCCTGACGGATTTCCATTTCCTGAAGCTTGGCCAAGTGCCGCAGTTTTAATTCAAGAATTGCCTCAGCCTGGGTTTCATCAATTTTAAAGGTCTGAATCAGTACGGCCTTGGGATGATCTTCTTCACGAATAATGCGGATTACAGTATCAATATCCAGATAGGCAATTAAAAGTCCGGCCAATATATGCAGACGTTTTTCAATCTTGTTGAGATGATACTGCAGTCGGCGGGTAACTGTCTCTTTACGGATTTCAATCCATTCCAGCAGGATTTTCCGGATAGATTTAACCTGTGGACGCCCATCGGCACCAATCATGTTCAGATTGACGCGGTAACTACTTTCCAAATCCGTAGTAGCAAACAGATGGCTCATCACGGTGTCGGCATCTACCCGGTTAGAGCGCAGGACAATGACCAGGCGGGTCGGATTGACATGATCAGACTCATCCCGAAGATCACTAACTAATGGCAGCTTTTTGGCCTGCATCTGGTCAGCAATCTGGGTAATAATTTTGGAGCCTGAAACCTGATAAGGCAGCTCGGTAATAATAATTTCATTTTTTTCGACCGTATACACTGCACGCATACGATAACTGCCACGCCCGGTAGACTGGATTTTTAGCAGTTCATCTTTTGAGGTGATAATTTCAGCTTTAGTCGGCAGGTCAGGCCCTGGAATATACTCGGCCAGTTTGGCCTCGCTGGTATTCGGATTACGGATTAATGCAATAGTTCCCTTAATGACTTCACGCAGGTTATGCGGCGGAATATCTGTTGCCATACCAACCGCGATGCCTGTAGTACCATTCATAAGAATATTAGGTACGCGGGCAGGCAAGGTTACCGGTTCTTTAAGCGAGCCATCAAAGTTATCCTGCCATTCTACTGTGCCCTGCCCAAGTTCAGATAATAATACTTCACTATACTGGGACAGCTTCGCTTCGGTATAACGCATGGCTGCAAATGATTTTGGATCATCCGGTGAACCCCAGTTACCTTGGCCTTCAATAAACGGATAACGGTAGCTGAACGGTTGTGCCATCAATACCATAGCTTCATAACAGGCCGAGTCACCATGCGGATGATATTTACCCAGCACATCACCCACTGTACGCGCGGATTTTTTTGGCTTGCCACTGTGTTTCAGACCAAGTTCACTCATAGCATAAACGATACGGCGTTGAACAGGTTTAAGGCCATCACTAATATGCGGCAAGGCACGATCCATGATTACATACATGGCATAGTTCAGGTAAGCCTGTTCGGTAAATTCTGCTACTGAGCGGTTTTCTGTCGCATGATGCGCAAGGCTTGTCATAACAACCTATAATCCTAAATCAATCGTTTTTATCTGGGTTCTTATGCTATGCCGCACCTGCCAGATACACAAGAGTATGCCGGAATACAGTGCGACAATTTATGTCTTATGATGTGAAACTAAACGTTTTAGAATTTTTAGGCAACCGGAAAACCATGAGATAGCCCAACTTTACAGGCCAATTGACTCCAGTGTTTTACCCTTGGTTTCTTCACCCAGAATAATGATCACCAGCGCTACAGTAACCAGGACCAATGTAAACATCAGGAACACATGGCTAAAGCCATGGTCTGCTACCATCATTTGTGTCACTACCAGTGGCGCCAGTATGCCGCCCATGCGGCCAACGGCTGAAGCCCAGCCTGAACCAAAAGCCCGGATATTGGCCGGATACTGTTCCGGGGTATATGTATAGAGTACGCCCCATGCGCCGAGGTTGAAGAAAGACATCAGACAGCCCCAGAACATGATCATACTGACACTAGAAGCCTGACCGAAGAAATAGGCCGAGACTGCACAAAACCCAATAAAACCCGCCAGAGTGATTTTACGGCCTAATTTCTCGACCAGCCAGGCTGCCACAATATAACCTGGAAGCTGGGCCAAAATCATAATCAGGACATATTCAAAGGACTGGACAATACTATAACCCTGTTTAACCAGCAGGCTAGGTAACCAGGTAAAAATTCCATAATAAGAGTAGACGATCCCAAACCAGATTAGCCATAACATCAGACTGCGACGCGCAAACTGCCCTGACCAGAGCTGTTTGAACGAAACACTTTTCTGGCTAGCAACCGGTTGAACCTCTAGTGTTTCTATTACCTCTACACCACACTGGCGTTCTAGTTGCTGTACTAATATATGCGCCTCATTAATCCGGCCACGGTTAATCAGATAAGGGATAGATTCCGGTACTTTTTTAAGAATAATAAAAATATATAAAGCAGGCAGTCCACCAATTAAGAAAGCCACGTGCCAGCCAAAGCTAGGAATAATAAAGTAGGATATCAGAGCTGCTACCAACCAACCTAAACCCCAGAAGCTTTCCAGCAGTACAATAAAACGGCCACGCACATGTGCCGGTACATATTCACTGACCAGTGTTACTGCAACCGGTAACTGCCCTCCCAGCCCCAACCCCACAATAAAACGAAAAATCAGCAACCAGGTAAGATTCGGTGCTACAGCACAAAGTGCGGTAGCCACGCTATAAACTCCCAGCGTAGTCGCGAATACTGTACGCCGTCCGAAACGGTCAGCCAGCCCTCCTGAAAAGACAGCACCAATGGCCATTCCTACAAAGCCGATACTAACAACCCAGCCACTCTGTACCGGTGTCAGTGCCCAGTCCTTGACCAGAGTCGCCATGATAAAAGCAATAATTCCGGTATCCATGGCGTCAAACATCCAGCCCAGACCCACTACCCATAACAGGGTATAATGAAATCTGCCAATTGGCAGGCGCTGTACTCTTGAGACTAAATCCATGCTGCAGTACTCTGGTAATTCAAGTTTTGATTGATGGTCAGGACAAATCTTTAGAAGAGGCTGAACTATCATCTTCATCTTTATAAATAAATTTTGGCATTTCCAGACCAAAATAAATAGCAATCAACCGCAAGGTAAAGCCAAATACCAGAGTTGCAATCACTGTCAGTTCAAGCGATAAACCCAGATTCAGGCAGCCCCAGTAGCAGATCACTGCAACAAAAGAGATACTGGCATACAGTTCACGGCGGAATACTAGAGGCACGTCGTTACATAGAATATCTCGCAAAATACCACCAGAGACCCCGGTAAGCACTCCTGCAACTGCCGAAACCACGAAACCATGTCCCATTTGCAGGGCAATCTGACAGCCAATAATAGTAAAACCAATAAGGCCCAAGGCATCCAGAACCAGAAAGATATTCCGTAAATGACGCATCCATTTAGCAATCAAAATGGTAAAAAAAGCAGCTGCACAGGTCAGCACCAAATATTCAGGATGTTTCACCCAAGTGAGAGGATAATGACCCAATAGCACATCCCGGACCGACCCCCCTCCTAATGCAGTCACGCAGGCAATCAGCACTACACCAAACCAGTCCATGCTGCGTCGCCCGGCAGATAAAGCGCCAGTCATGGCTTCGGCTGTAATTGCAATAATATAAATTATAGTGAGAAGCATTGCCCTGTGTTCCATCCAGGCTAAAAATAGCGCTATTTTAAGTTAAAGTTGCCAGAAAAGGGGCACAGCATTGCTTAAATTTTTTACCTGAACCACAAATACATGGCTGTTTCATGGTAACCGGCATATCAACCGTCGGGTCCAGAAAAAACCATTGCCCAGCCTGCTGCGCAAAATACGATATTTCATGATGAAGTTGTGGCTGCTGGCCATCATGATAATGAGCTCTAAATTCGACTTCAGCATGATGTTTGGTCAGCTTTTCTTTAAAGTTGATTACTTCAAGTCCTAACCAGCGATTTGTATCACTCCACTGCTGTATAGCAGCCACTTCGAGATAAGGCTGTTGACCAGATGCTGTAGTTTTTACGATATAGCCAATCTGCTGCAAAGCAAAAGCACTGTAGCGCGAACGCATGAGCTGTTCAGCATGTACCGCTCGGGTTTTGCCACTATGCAGAGGTTCACAGCAATCTTTATATAAGCCTTTACCGCATGGACATGATGCGCCTGACATAAGCTGAATCCAAAAAAAATAGCCCTTATGAAGGGGCTATTGTAGCGAATTTTCTAATGCAGCTTCTAACGATATTCTTCATCAGATGCCGGCTGGTCACTGGTCATAATATGGATTTTCTCAATTTTATGACCGTCCATGGTGACCACTTCAAAGATATGCCCATCTGCCAGTAGCTTTTCACCATTTACAGGTAAGTGGCCCAAGTGATACAGCATATAACCCGATAACGTTGAATACTGCTCACTTTCGTCAACCAAATTACGGCCCAGCAATAAGGAAACATGTCGAATATCGGTTGAGCCTTCCAGCATCAGTGAACCATCCTCGAGGCTCTCTGCAGCCGCTTCCAGCTCATCTTCATCTGGAAATTCACCGGCGATGGCTTCAAGTACATCAATCGGTGTAGCGATACCTTCAATAGAACCATATTCATTTAAAACAATTGCCATCTGTAAGGGTGCCTGACGTAACTGTTCCATTACCATCAGAACCTGAGCATTTTCATGCACAATCACCGGTTCACGCAGATGTTTTTCGAAATTTAGAGTCCCGGTTTCAATGTATTCATTCAGGACCTTATGGGTCAATGCAATACCGGCAATATTATCAAGCTCTCCATGCGCCACAATCAGGCGGGAATGTGTCATGCTTAAGAGACGCTCTTTAATGACTTCAGCATCTTCATCCAGATCAATCCATTCAAGCTCTGGACGTGGAGTCATCACGGATTTGACCGGTCTTTCGGCAAGTCCAAGTACGCCCTGTACCATTACACTGTGGTATACACCATTTTTTTCATCAAAGACTTCATCGGCAAAAGCGCGTGTTGCCAGCACATCTTCCGGCTCGTTTGATGGTGACTCATTACTATTGCTGGTATTTTTACCACCGAGCATCCGCATCACTGCTGAGGCAGTGCGATAACGTAAATCGGTGGTGGTTACCAGCTTTTCCTGGTTACGACGCATGGTCTGGTTGACCATTTCTACCAGCACCGAGAAGCCAATTGCAGCGTACAGATAGCCTTTTGGAATATGGAAGCCAAAGCCTTCAACCACCAGCGAAAAGCCGATCATCATCAGGAAGCCTAGACACAGGATCACTACGGTCGGGTGGCGATTGACAAACTCCATGAGTGGTTTAGATGCCCACAACATGATTCCCACAGCAATAATGACTGCAATCATCATGACCGAAAGCTCTTTCACCATGCCTACTGCCGTGATCACGCTGTCAAGCGAGAATACCGCATCAAGCACAACAATCTGGACAATAACCATCCAGAAAGCCGCATGTACCGGATTTTCTTCTTTATGTGCATGATTACTTTCAATCCGTTCATGCAGTTCCATAGTCCCCTTAAAGAGCAGGAATACCCCACCGAACAGCAGAATCAAGTCACGGCCGGAAAACGGATGATCAAAAATATGGAAGAGAGGATCAGTTAAGGTGACCACCCAGGCAATAGAAGCAAGCAGGATCAGCCGCATCCCCAGAGCCAGGATCAGACCCAAAATACGCGCGGTATTTCGCTGATGTGGCGGCAGTTTTTCAGCCAGAATGGCAATAAATACCAGGTTATCAATACCCAGTACAATTTCCAGAACGACCAGAGTAACCAGGCCTACCCAAGCAGAAGGATCAGACATCCATTCAAAAATCATTGAACATGCTCCTGCTGGCGACTTACACTTTCTCTTGGAGAACTGTTACTGAAGTCCCGGATTCGGGTCACTATTTTTTCTTTATAAAAGTCAGGATATTCGGAGCGACTACAACCACTGCCCATGTTGATCAATATGTTGTTTAACAGATTTTCAGTATAGGCAAGATTTTTTAGAAATTCATCTTTTTTGTTTTTCAATCTTGTGCTCTTCACCAACTTGATACAAACCCTATCTAAAACCATTATAGCCTTCTACTGAAGATGTCATATTTTTTACTTAAGCTAGAGCTAGAGCGAGAAAAAAGAACATGCTAAGGTAAAAATATAATGATGAATAGTGTACTAGAAATGAGAAATGCCCCAGTTAATCCTGAACCAAGAACAACTCAGCATTTGGTAGCTTTATATTGTGGTTCGCGTCCGGGCAACAATCCAATTTACCGTGAAAAAGCAATTGAACTTTCCCAAGGACTGGCACAACATGGGTTTGGCATCGTTTATGGCGGTGCCAGTATCGGCCTGATGGGTCAAGTGGCTGACAGCGTATTGGAAGCTGGCGGTGAAGTCGTAGGGGTAATTCCAGAATTTATGCTGGATTATGAAATTGCCCATAACCAGCTAACAGAGCTGCATATTGTTGCAAGCATGCATGAACGTAAAGCACTCATGGCAGAACGAGCCAGTGCTTTTGTTGCCCTGCCGGGTGGTTTGGGTACCTTTGAAGAGATTCTGGAAATTGCCACTTGGGGGCAGCTGAATCAGCACCAGAAGCCGATGATTTTATATAATGTAAATAGTTTTTATAATGCACTGATCAACCAGCTGGATCATGCAGTACAAGAAGGTTTTCTGCCTGCTCAGCATCGCGCCAAAATTGTAGTGTGTGAACACAGTAAAGCCATCTTTAATGCAATGAAGAACCTGAACAGTCCAAGCCGCTTTGCAATTTAGTCAACTAACTGTAAAAAACGGGCTTAGGCCCGTTTTTTTTAATATTATGTCTCCGAAATGAGCTGATAGAGCCAAGGTAAGGTGGTTGCCAAAAGTACGCTTACAGCCAGTCCGAAGAGCAACTTCATGGCATCTTTACTGACATTGCGTGAAGTCCGGTGCCGGTTTACTTCAACCAGGTGCATTGACATGGCAAACTCACGCCCGGCCAGGAGACCCAAAAAGACCCAGGTGGTACTCATCGGAATATTGCTCCATTCCTTGAACACCAGCAGAATAAAGGCATAGATAAAATCAATAATGGTGGCTGAGCGAATATCTGCTACACCCGTTTTGGTATCAATAATATTCTGGATTTTCCCGCCGCGCTGGTAAAAAATGACGCCTAGCAAAATAATAAAGACCGAAATGGCAAATATCATAAAACCAAGAGGAACCACACGGGGAACATAGACAAAAATATTGGCCAGATCCTGAATCAGCCATTGGCTCCATAAAAATGCAGTCGAGACCCATTGCAGACCAATCCAGAATTTGGGAGTAGGATGATGCCGGGTCTGGCTAAAATAAATAGAGATTCTTTTAATAACAAAACGATAAACCAAAATTGCCACAATAAAAGCCACTGCATAACCCATCATCGATTTGGTCAGCATTGAACCCAGACTACTTGGCGAGAAAATAGTAAGAACCAGAAAAGTAGTACTGACCGGAATACCGTAGCGCGTGAGCAGAATCAGTAATATGGGAGGAACTATATATAACCAGGTAATTCCTTCTTCAGGAAAAGGAATGGTTTCCAGACGTCCATAAGAAGCATCGCCGATACCCGAAGTCCACCAGCCATACATCAGCACTACCGCTAGAATACTGCTGGTATATAACCACAGTACCCACCAGGGACGATGTGCATTGGATGAAATAAACGTACCTAAGGTTTGTGGCACATCATTTCCGACAATTGAATAAGCTGCTAGACAGAAGCCTACAATCATAAAAATTTCGATTGTCATAGAGGTCAGGATTCTCTTGAAGAATAAGTATCACGACTGCCCCAAGCGGTCGGCTGTGACAAGATTATGACATTTTTATTGCAGCTTCATGACATTCTGATGACGAGAATTTTTTGAGAGGTTTACCTTTAAAGAATAAATAAAATATTTTAATGTGAGGCTTATTTGCAAATCAATCATTACTGAGAAAGTACAGAGCACTACAGGACTTTTATTCTAGATTCGATAAACTATCAAAAAAATATCATTATTTATAATATTATGGCTGTTACCGCTGAGCATCAACCTGTACAAGCTGAATACCGTCTTTTAGTTTTTCTGGTATCAATCGGCTTCTTCATGCAAGGTCTGGACACCACCATTGTCAATACAGCAATTGCGGCAATGGCCGAGCAGCTGAATGAAGACCCGCTCAAGATGCATAGTGTAGTGGTGGCCTATGTGCTGGCCTCGGCAGCCTGTATTCCACTAAGTGGCTGGTTGGCTGACCGTTTTGGTGTGCGCAATACCTATCTTTCAGCCATTGTAATTTTTACCCTAGCTTCACTGGGCTGTGGTCTGTCTGAAAACTTGAACCAGCTGTTGTTTTTCCGGGTAATTCAGGGCGCTGGTGCTGCTTTGCTTTTGCCCATTGGCCGGCTATCTATGCTGAAAATTATTCCGCGCACACAATTCCTCTCAGCCATGAGCCTGATGAGCTTGGCAGGGCTGCTTGGGCCATTGATGGGCCCTACTCTCGGTGGCTGGTTTGTTGAAGCATTTTCATGGCACTGGATTTTTCTGATTAATGTTCCGATTGGACTGCTCGGCTGTATCATGACCTTTAAAGCCATGCCGAATGTCACCGAAGCCAATGTCAGTTCATTTGACTTTAGTGGTTTTATTCTGCTTGTGCTAAGTATGGTCGGTATATCACTGTCTATTGAAGTGATTTCTAATGAAAACTATTCCAATACCTTAGGCTGGACATTATTTGCTGTAGGAGCCATCGCTATGATGGCATATGCTACGCATGCACACTGGCATCAGAATGCCCTGTTCCGTAGCAGCCTGTTCCGAAAAAATCCTGTATTTTCAATTGGAATATTAGGTAACTTTTTTGCACGGCTCGGTGGAAATTCAATTCCCTTTGTATTGCCCTTAATGTTACAGGTTGCATTTGATATCAGTCCGCTACAGACCGGTTTGATGATGATTCCACTGGTTTTGGGTTCCCTGATTTCTAAACCACTGATCAGGCCGCTGATTTCAAGATTTGGTTATCGCCGTTTTCTTATTACCAATACCTGTCTGGTCGGTTTAACTATTGCCAGTTTTACCTTGACTACTGCCGATACACCCATCTGGTTAAGAACTTTACATTTTCTGGTGATGGGCCTGCTTAACTCCCTGCAGTTTGTATCAATGAATACCCTGACCCTAAAAGATTTGCCCCAGCAGGATGCCAGTAAAGGTAATAGCTTTCTTTCCATGATTCAGATGGTCTCCATGAGTATCGGGGTAGCGCTGGCTGGTACACTGATTAATATTTTTAGCAATTACTATGGTCCAGTTGATGTTAGCAAGGCCTTTCATTCTGCGCTGATCTGTCTCGGTCTGATCAATATCTTGGCAATGCTGATCTTTTGGCGTGTTCCAGATGAAAAGCAGATACAGCCAGAGTCCTGAATTTGACTCGAACTTTTAGTAGAAGCAGTTTATGCTTAAGCCTTCTGCCTATTACCTGCTAAGTTATGCCTCAGACTATTTCGCCAAAAATTGCCTGGTCATGGATGCTGGCCGTTGTTGGAAGCGTGCTGCTACTGGGTTTAATACTGCTGAGTGTATTTAGCAACCGGCCACAGGCGGGAGAAGAGTTCCCTGTTCAGGGTTTTGATGTTTCGCATCATCAGGGTGATATTGACTGGAAACAAATTTCTCCCAAGCGCTATCAGTTTGTCTATTTAAAGGCGACAGAAGGAGGAGATTTTCAGGACCGTAAATTTCAGCACAACTGGCTGGCTGCACGCGAACAAGGCTTACGTGTAGGTGCCTATCATTTTTACCGTCTATGCCGTAATGGCGCAGTACAGGCCGATAATTTTATACAGACTGTACCGCATAAAGCAGATGCGCTTGCTCCGGTAATTGATCTTGAATACGACAGTAACTGTATTAATACCTATACCAAGGAGCAGTTACTTAAAGAAATCCAGCTGATGCATGACCGCCTGAAAACACACTATGGCAAGCCGCCCATATTTTATGTATCCAAAAACTTTTATCATCTGGTACTAACCGACAGTTTTCCACATACCCCACTCTGGATTCGTGATTACGACGGAATGCCCGAGCTGAAGGATAAACGTGCCTGGAGCTTTTGGCAGTACAGCCGTCAGGGGAAAATTAAGGGAATTCCCAAACCAGTAGATTTGAATGCCTACCGGGGCAGTCCCGCAGAATGGCAGCGTTATCTGAAAAATATCGGTCTGAGTCCTGAACTCTGATGCGCAAGATTATTCATATCGATATGGATGCATTCTATGCGTCAGTTGAGCTGCGGGAGCGGCCGGAACTAGTACATTTGCCTGTGGTCATTGCCTCCCACCACCCCCGTGCTGTAGTGGCGGCCGCTTCTTATCCAGCCCGCAGTTTTGGTCTGCGTTCAGCCATGTCGATGACTCAAGCAAGAAAATTATGTCCTGATGTATATGTGATTGAGCCGGACTTTGCTAAATATCGGGCTATTTCAGCCCAGATACATCACATTTTTCAGCAATACACTGCGGTAATTGAACCGGTTTCACTAGATGAAGCTTATCTGGATGTCACTGAAAATCTGAAAAACCTGCCTAGTGCTACGGCTGTAGCAATGCAGATTCGTGAAGATATTTTTAAAACACTTCATCTGACTGCTTCAGCTGGCGTCGCTCCTAACAAATTTCTGGCTAAAATTGCTTCCGACTGGCACAAGCCTAATGGCATTTGTGTAATTAAACCTCATCAGGTTCAGGCTTTTATTCAAGACCTGCCCCTAAAGAAAATCCCGGGCGTTGGTAAAGTCATGCAGCAAAAACTGCAGCAGTTAAAGCTAGATACCTTGGGAGACTTACAGCAGGTTGAAGAAAGTCTTCTTATTCAGCATTTTGGTAAATATGGCCGGCAGCTTTATCTCTATGGCCAAGGGATTGACCATCGTCCGGTAGAGGCCAATCGACAGCGCCAACAGATTTCCAAGGAAATTACCTTTGATCGAGACTTAAGTTTGCAGGAATGTAATTCTTACTGGCCAATACTGGTTGAAAAAGTCTGGCAATCCCTAATCAATAAGAATCTGGTTGCCTGCGGGATCAGTTTAAAACTGCGACTCAAAAACTTTCACCCCCTGCAACACAGTAAAAGCTTCCGCCTGCCACTACGCTCTGTACTAGAGTTTGCCCAAGCCGTAGAGCTGCTGCTACAAGAAATGCATATTGGTGAAAATTCACTGTTCCGTCTGGTTGGTGTAGGCGTATACCAGCTGCAACAAGCACAACAGGAAAACCAATTGAGTTTATGGTGAGGTCCATTTCTGGTTACTCTTTCATCAACCGAAGAAAAATCCGGCAACTTGTGCTCGCTTTTTCTACAGATTAAGGTACTCTAGACAGTGCAGTACATTTATCCATGTACTTTGAGATGCTAGAAATCACCTTTACTTTTAGCATGCTGTCCTGTGATTGGCGTGACGATCAAATCCGAATGTTACAGGGCAACTCGACAGTCAGGGTATAACATATAAAACTGCACAATATTTTCTTATAATTCCTCTCATTCATTTTTTGTTTTTAATAATTCGATTTTAGTTTACTTTTCATTTCCAATTTTACTGAGAAATAGCTGCATGTTATGGTAACTCATCATTCATGAATTAAATGTCGAGTAAAACATGCCTGTACAACGTCTGTATACCACTCCACGCTTTAGTGAGGTGACTATTAGTGGCCAACTGGTACATTTGGCCGGTCAGCTGGCTGAAGATACCCGTCTAGATATACAGGGACAAACACGCCAAACACTAGAGCTGATTGACAAGCTACTGGCTGAGGCAGGTACAGACAAATCTCATATTATGTCAGTACTTATATTTCTCAAAGATATTGAGCAGGATTATGCTGCCATGAATGAAGTATGGGATGCTTGGGTACCAGAGGGTGCCGCTCCACCACGAACCTGTGTTGAAGCTAAACTTTATGCTCCAGATGTATTGGTTGAAATGACTGTTACGGCAGTTTTACCCTAACCTCATGATCAGCAGAACAGGCACCTGACGTCTGTCGGGTGTCTTAATACAGTTTTATAGAATTTATTAAAATAACAGCTTAATTTTACTAATACTGTCTTACACAGTCTCGGTAGTGCATAATATTTTCAAACCGGGGAGAGCGGGAGGAAGCTACTCCTGCTAGCGGCAGCTTTCCCAAAAAATCAGAACGAAGCTGCTCATATTCAGGTACACCTTTATAACGCACCACTTTATAACCTGCCGTTTCAAGTAAACTACACTGATAATGCTGATATTTTAATTTTTTTAAACTCAATGCCTCATCAATCTCAATAATTGCAAAAATCTGACTTTCTCGATCTAAAATCACAAAGTCAGCAATCATATGCTGATATTTTATACGGGTATGATTATATTTAGTGGTGAGTAATGTATCGAAAGAAACTTGAGCCAGAATATAGTAGTCTGGTAATACCTGTTGCAGGCGGTTAAAAGTCAACTGTTGGGCAGGACTGAAAATTGCACGGCGTTTGAGCGCACTATCATATTTGTCACGGGGCTTGAGTCTGTTAAAGAGCATGACTGCTATAACACACAGTGCAATAAGGCCTGCTATAATCAGGTAAAACATAATAATATTAATCCTTTAATCTATTTTTATAATCAGCTCGGTTTATAACCGCTTTATTCTAGTTAAAAATTTAAAACTCACCGGTCCAACTTAAATGATTTTGGCAGTAAGAGCAAGTCAGTTGGTCATATTCCTGCCTATCTGTTTTATCTTAAATACATATAAACAGTAGGCAATTTATTTATACAGTTTTTTCTTTACCGAATGTTATCCGTATCGGAATTATCGAGTGTAAAAATAAAGGCACCGAAGTGCCTTGACCAATTAATGGGGAGTTTTGAATTTACCTTTACGCTTATTCTTGGTCAATTCAAAAGGGCGCTTCTCACCTGTTTCACGTGGCGGTAAACCTGTATGCTGGGTCAGCATCTGCCCTTTTTTCGGCCGCTGGTTCTGCCCCTGATTTTGTCCTTGTCCTCTCACACCGGTAACACGTTTTTGTGAATCTCCAGCTACTGTCGAGTTCTTTTTGCGCGCCGATTTATATTCGCCCTCAATCCCTTGCGGCTGATAGGTTGGAATCAGATGCTGTTTGGAATTACCAATCAGATCCTGACGCCCCATTTCTTTTAAAGCTTCACGAAGCATTGGCCAGTTATTTGGATCATGATAACGCAAGAAAGCCTTGTGTAAGCGGCGACGCTTTTCACCTTTTACAATATCAACATCTTCAGTATAACGTGCCACTTTTGCCAGTGGATTCTTACTGGTGTGATACATGGTCGTTGCCGTCGCCATAGGTGACGGATAGAAAGTCTGGACCTGATCGGCACGGAAACCATTCTTTTTCAGCCAGACCGCCAGGTTCATCATGTCATAGTCAGTTGTACCCGGATGCGCAGCGATAAAGTAAGGTATCAGGTACTGTTCTTTACCTGCCTCTTTACTAAAGCGGTCAAACATCTGTTTAAAGCGGTCATAAGTACCAATACCAGGTTTCATCATCTTCGATAATGGACCTCTCTCAGTATGCTCTGGTGCGATTTTCAGATAGCCGCCCACATGGTGCTGTACCAGCTCTTTCACATATTCGGGATTGAGTACGGCAAGGTCATAGCGCAGTCCCGAACCGATAAGAATTTTTTTAATTCCTTTAATCGCCCGTGCTTTGCGGTAAAGCTGAGTCAATGGAGCATGGTCAGTATGCAGATTCTGACAAACGCCCGGATAGACACATGAAGGTTTACGGCAGTTTTTCTCAATTTCAGGGTCTTTACAGTGCAAACGGTACATATTTGCAGTAGGGCCACCTAAATCTGAAATAATACCTGTGAAGCCCGGCGCGGTATCCCGAATCTTTTCAACCTCACGCAGAATTGATTCTTCCGAACGGTTTTGAATAATCCGTCCTTCATGCTCTGTAATTGAGCAGAACGTACAACCTCCAAAACAGCCACGCATGATGTTTACCGAAAACTTGATCATATCAAAAGCCGGGAAGCGTGCATCGGCATAGGATGGATGTGGCAAACGTGCATATGGCAGGGCAAACACATAATCCATTTCTTCAGTAGTCAATGGAATCGGCGGCGGATTTAGCCATACATCACGCTCACCATGCCGCTGCACTAGTGCACGTGCATTGCCAGGATTAGTTTCCAGGTGCAAAATCCGGTTGGCATGGGCATACAGCACCTGATCATTTGCAACTTGTTCAAATGAAGGCAAGCGAATTACTGCCAGCTCACGTGGAGGTAACTTGTGTTTAATGGCTTTGGATGCTGGCTGCAATTGCACAATTTGTGTATCCGGGTCAAGCTGGTCCCCTTCACGCACGATTGGATTATGAACAATTTCTTTCTGGAAATTCTGATATTGGGTTAGTGAATTCCCCTTATCTTTTTCAATTTCACAGCCATCAATATCTTCAGTCATTACATACGGGTTAATGATAGGATCAACACGACCCACCGTATCTACGTCATTCGAGGCAATTTCGATAAACTGGGCCTTGGAGGCACGATTATGTTTATTAATAATAAATGCTGTACCACGAACATCAGTAATCTCGTGAATCTTTTCGCCTTTGGCCAGACGATGCATTACTTCGATAATTGAACGCTCACCATTGCCGTACATGAGCAGGTCAGCTTTCGAATCCATTAAGATAGAGCGACGGACTTTATCTGACCAGTAATCATAATGTGCAATGCGGCGTAGTGATCCCTCAATTCCGCCTAACAGGACCGGAACATCTGGAAAAGCTTCACGGCAGCGCTGACAATAAACAGTTGCTGCACGGTCTGGACGTTTGTTAGGTACATTGTTTGGAGAATAGGCGTCATCTGAACGGATTTTACGGTCAGCCGTATAGCGGTTGATCATGGAATCCATATTACCTGCTGTTACACCCCAGGCAATATTCGGTTTACCCAACGCGCGGAAGGCATCGGCATTGGTCCAGTCTGGCTGCGCAATAATACCGACCCGAAAACCTTGTGCCTCTAATACGCGTCCGATAATCCCGGACACAAATGAAGGATGATCAATATAGGCATCGCCACAGACTAAAATAAAATCGCAGCTATCCCAGCCGAGTTGATCCATTTCCTCGCGTGACATCGGCAAAAATGGCGCAGGTTCAAAACATGACGCCCAATATTTGTCGTAATCAAACAACGCTTTTGGCGCAGTCTGAGCGGTATAAGCAGTAGACATGGCTAGCAATTCTCGGCTGGCAGATGGAAGATCAAAAAAAGATCAAAGATGAAAGCCGATCATTTTAACATGAAACCTGTTCATCTTTCTTGACTATAAGAATTGTATAAACAAGGAGATACAATTTCTATCGGCTAATCTTTGTACAAAAACGATTTTTTGAAATTAAAATACTCATACCCGCAGTTTTAACAAGAATAATAAAAGAGGGTCAGCTGCGGTTTAAACGTAATGAGATGATGAGACCGAGACCGAGAAACAGGGTAATTATCCCCGTTAACCCCCCCCAGCCCCAGTTCCCCCAAACCAGCCCGCCACTACTGCCTAATACACTTGAACCCAGATAGTAGCAGAACAGGTAAAGTGAAGAGCCAACTGCCCGATACTGTAAAGCCTGTACAGATACCCAGCTACTGGCTGTAGAATGTGCTGCAAAGAAAGAAAAGGTAAAAATCAGCAGACCCAGCAATATGCACCAGATTGAGGGAATCAGCATAATCCATAACCCCAAGATCATACAGATAAACATGGCTGGTAAAACTTTACCCCGACCATATCTACGACCCCACCCTGCGGCCCGCGGTGAACTATAGATGCCTGAAAGATAGGCAATTGAAATCAGGCCAATCCAGGTCTGAGAGAGTTCAAACGGTTTTTCCAGTAAATGATAGCTAATATAGTTAAAGACCGTTACAAAACAGCCCATCAATAAAAAGCCTTCTGCAAACAGGAGCCTAAGTCTTGAGTCTGACAAATTTTTGGTGAATGACTGCTTAAACCTCGAAAAATTGATCGGATAAGGCTTGAAGTGCCGTGAAGCGGGCAAGGCAATATAAAATACAATAGCAATGATAAGGTTAAGCACACCAATGATCATTGTGGCAGTTTGCCAAGAAATAAAATCTAGCAGTACACCTGCAATGAGACGACCACTCATGCCACCAATTGCTGTCCCTGAAATATATAGCCCCATGGCAAAGCCGACATCTTTTTGTGCAATTTCTTCACCGATATAAGTCATGGCTACTGAAGCAACACCACTTACAGCCAGGCCAATTAACATTCGGGTACTTAAAAAAACTTCCCAATAAGGCAGAAAAGAACTGACCAGCAATAATATTGAAGTCGAAAATAGGGAAATTGCCATAACCTGCTTACGACCATAACGGTCTGAAATCAGTCCGGCAAACAACAGACCAAGTGCCAGTGCAATAGTGGAGAATGAGAGCGGGAAACTGCTATGGGTCGGGCTGATAGCAAAGAACTTGGCAAGGAAAGGCATCATTGGCTGTACACAGTACAATGATGAAAATATGGCAAAGCCTGCCAGAAACAATGAAAGTAGAATAGCAAAAAAAGGTCGCGTCCCATACTCGATATAAGACTGCGACTCTACAGATTCAGACATAAAAGCTCCTTATGCCTGATGAGTATACGCCTGTTTAAATCAGTTTAAAGTGACTTGATTTTCACATAGACGAGCTTTACATATTTTTTCCAGACTAATATAAAGCTTTCGGCAACTGGATCTGGATAATTTCATTATCATCAGCAAGTTTAGCATTACGACCGCTCGACCCCGGAAAATTGTTATCATTTAATACGGTCAGGGTACGGCCATCTTCAATAACGACATCTTCTATAGTCTCAAATGGAAAAGCAAACTGTGTGCCTGTACCAATGTCTCCATCACGTACCGAAGTATAAAGCTGGTTCGGGTTTGCAATCTTAATTAAGTCCAGCAGTTCTTCACGCTCAATTACCTTGCCGGACTCACCCAGCTTGATCCTGATCAGCTTCTTATAGCCACCGAGATTATTCTGGCTAGCATCGCGCTCAATAATGATGCCTTCCTGATTATTAAAGAGCTGAAAGTCTCCAATCGCTGAAGCCTTGCTATCCAGCGTGAACAGATAATATTTTCCGGTATAGGATTTAGTCTTTAGATCAAACTGGGAAATAATCAATTGGCCGCTGGCATCACCTTTTAATGGTTTTTCCAGTAATGGATAAAGATATTGGCCATCCTTAGAAAGTGCCATGCCTTCAAATCCGCCACTTTGCTGAATCAATGGTTCGATATAGTTAATTCCTGCCTTGTTGAGCTGATTCTGTGGTGATCGTAGCTCCTGTCCTTTAATTAAAGGATGCGGAAGAGGAACAGGGGCATCAAGCAGTACGCCTTCTGCAGAAAAATGCAGTAAATAAGGTCCGAACTCATCACCAATCCAGTAAGTCCCATCGGCTACTCGCTGCATTGATTCCGGATCAAAATCCGCCCCAGTTAAAAGACGATCTGGTGTATTATTATTTACAATTTCAAAGGGAACCAACTTATTCGGATCACGTAACTGGATAAAATCCTGAACAGACACCTGCCCTGTTCCCTTGGTCTTGGTTTTAAAATCAGGCTTAATTTTATAAATTCTTAGCAAATAGTCAGCTGAATTGTTTTGAGTCCCAAAACCATTATCTGACATGGCCATATAACTGCCATCATTATTTTTAACTGCAGCTGAGAAACCCTGTACAGGCTGCCCTTTAAAGGGCGGATAAATTCCATTAGCTCCCGATACGGCAGCGCCTGAGTCGGGGCCTTCTGCATAAGTTGAAACTGGAAGTTTGGCAAATGAGATCAGGGTGGGTACTGTAAGGGTTTCTGGTGAAGAGAACTGATCATCATCATCATCATCATCATTACAGGCGCTTAAACTGAGAGCTGTAAGACAAAGCAGAGATAGAAGTTTCTTATTCATCATATGTACTTATAAAAATTTTTGTTCAATTAAAGCAATCAATTATGAAAATCTAACGACAATAAGATGAAAAGTTAATGACGATCTTATTACAGAAAATGAAATAGAGAAAATTATCTCCAGTCACATAAAAACTTGGTTATCTTTAAAATAATAAATTTTTGTCATCTCTGGCTTAGAGGATATAAGGCTTTCTACAGCTATAGTCTTTATTAGCTTTAAACTAATATAAAAATATATAGAGATAGAATATCTCTAATGCATAAAACAACAGTTATAAAGTAATAGACAGGAAACTTTTCCGGTTGTACCGAATGATACTATCTAAACAGATATGTAGAGCGGCCCGGTCAGGATGATCGGGCCGCTCTATTTTATTCTAAATATTTAATAAAAATAAAAAGCCTCAGTTGAGGCTTTTTAATCACAGTTTTAAAGCTCTACAATGCGACGCGGTTTTTTAACCGGAATAACAGGCTCCGTTACCTCATCACTCATTGGTACAACTTTAATTAAAGCCACTGCTATTGCTCCAATGACTGCCGGTATAGCAACTGCAAGAAAATTCATTTTATGTGGTAATTCCATACCCAATAGGAAACCAATCAAAATCGGACCAACAATTGCACCAATCCGCCCGACTGCTGAAGCCCAGCCGATTCCAGTCGAACGTACTGCTAACGGATAGTACTGAGCAACATAACTATAGAGAAGAATACTGCTGCCAATTGCTGAAGCGCCCGCCAAGGCTACCAGTAAATAAATTACGGCTGGTGGTGAATTAAATCCTAATCCAACCAAAGCCAGTGCCCCCATCAAGAACATTCCGATGATCACCGGTTTCAGATGGAATTTATCTGCCAGAATCCCCCCGCCAATCGTACCAATTACTGCCCCAATGTTCATAGACATCAGAAATATTAAACTGCTTCCCAGAGAGTAACCAGCAGCCATCATTAGTTTCGGTAACCAGCTACCTAATGCATATACCATAAGCAGGCACATGAAAAAACAGCTCCAGAACAGCAATGTACTCATACCACGTCCCTGTCTAAATAAAGCTGCAACTGAGGCATCTGGAACTTTAACTTCATTTAAGACCAGCTGGGTCTGTAAGGTCATACTTTCCTGAGGCATAATCTTTTGAACAATCTTACGGGCTTTATCCTGCTGTTGTTTTTTAACCAGAAAAGTTAAAGATTCAGGCAAAAACTTCCATATGATTGGTAAAAACAGTAAAGGAATACCCGCAATATAGAACATGATCTCCCAACCAAAGGTCGGCGTAAACTGAGCCCCCAATAATGCTGCCATAATACCGCCCATAGCATAGCCACTAAACATGGTAGTAACCAGAGTACTTCTTAATTTTTGAGGCGCATATTCTGATGTAAGCGCAACCAAGTTAGGCAGTACTCCGCCTATACCCAGCCCGGCAATAAAACGTAAAATACCAAATTCAGTCGGGTTTGAAGCAAAACCACCTAAAAAAGTAAATCCGCTAAATAAAGTGACACAGATCAAAATTACTTTTTTTCGGCCAATCTTATCGGCTAGCATTCCAAACAGCATTGCACCAAACATCATCCCGGCTAAAGCAGTACTAGCCAGCATGCCTGCCTGTACAGCAGTCATATTCCACTCTTGCATTAATAAAGGTAGAGCAACACCATTAATTGCCAGATCATAACCATCAAAAATGACAATAAATAGGCACCACAATACTATAGTCATATGAAAGGGCTTAAATTTGGCATGATCAATAACCGTATTGACATTTATTATGTTAGTTGACATTAGTTCTCACCTCCACTGTGAGTTTATAATTTCAACTAAAATGAATTATGATTCACTTTTTGTCTAAAACCCTAAAGGTATAAAAACATACCCTAAAAGCATTAAAATGAAGATGTGATATAAAATGTCAGCTTGACTTGAATAAAAAATCAACATTTAAATCAAAAAGTTTAAAAAACTGCCCAGTCTATATTTAAATTAATAAATTTTAACAGTTACTTAAGTATAGAAGCCAAATTTATAAGACTAAAGAGATATTGAACTGAAAAATGATATCTCAAATTAACTATTATTTTATATAAAACCCCCCGCATAAAAAAAGCCCCCTCGATGAGGGGGCTTTTTTAGAATAATGAGCTGGCGATGACTTACTCTCACATGGGTAACCCCACACTACCATCAGCGCTAAGAGGTTTCACTTCTGAGTTCGGGAAGGGATCAGGTGGTTCACTCTTGCTATGGTCGCCAGCACAACTGTTGATGGACTTGTTCGGGTCTGATTTAACTGCGGTGCAGTATATGCCGTACTTTAGTCCAAATGAGTTATTAACAGCGGGCAGATCTGGGTCTGAATTGTATGTTCCAGCATCAGGCTGAATCAAGGGATATTGCATATTTATGAATCGATTGATGCTTTGTATACAACTGTTTGGGTGTTGTATAGTCAAGCCTCACGAGCAATTAGTATTGGTCAGCTTCACATATCACTATGCTTCCACATCCAACCTATCAACGTCCTGGTCTTGAACGGCTCTTTAGGTGACATAAAGTCACGGGGAAATCTTATCTTGAGGTAGGCTTCCCGCTTAGATGCTTTCAGCGGTTATCCCTTCCGAACATAGCTACCCGGCGATGCGACTGGCGT
>NZ_JFCC01000045.1:0-26436 GCF_000582925.1 Acinetobacter sp. 1294596
AATTTTAGTGTAAAAAGTATTAATTATAGAAACTTTTAAAGCTATCTATTTTTTATATTTTTGATTCTCATAAAATTTAAAATGAAGAATTTTTTAGACTTTAATTAAAGTAATGTATTGTTTAAAAAAATATATATAGAGATTATGCAATAATGATTAGAGTCTTTTTTTTATTTTTAATTAGTTTAATGTATGCAGTTACAACTGAGGCAGGTCAGCCTAAGTCAAGTAATACAAAACTTTATTTTTCATATCAAATCTGTAAAAATTCAGGGAAGTGTAAGCATCTTATACCCACAAAAAAAGTGAATAATTATCTTTTTAAAAGACTTGATCCTGCACGTGATGAGTTTTATATAAAAGATAATAATGGTAATTTTACCTTATATTATAAAAATATTTATAGTGAAGATGTCCAAGTTGGATGGGCAGAAGCTAAAGTAGATAAAAATAATAATAATGAGTTGAGTTTAAATATTGATAAAATTAACTTGGCCTTGGGTGGGATTGATTTTATAAAGAATGGATATGCAACTAAACAGGCTGAATCAAAGAATTTTAAGTTAGGAATCTATTATTTAGCTGATAATTATACAGGTGCTCCATATTATCAAAAGCAAAAAATAGTATTTAAGAAAAATGCTGGAGATTTGATTTTAGAATGCAATAGCTATTTAAATAATCCTTCTGTAAAAGATGAATCTTATGGAGTTTTTTATGGAGTATGTTCCGAAGGAGAAAAAGTTTACTTTAAGCAGGTAAACTGATTTAATTATCCTTTTTTATATAAATATAAGGCTAATAGCTTTTATATTTTTTAAGTTAAGTTATTAACCAAAACTTTAGATTTAAGACTAATAATTTTTAATTTAATTTTATTAAAATGTAAGAAAGCTCTAAAATACTCTAGAGCTTTAAAAATATACCCTTCAGTTTTTTAACTCTCTAATATCACTTCAAGTAATTCTGCGCTAGGCGCAAAGTAATATGCCCCATCAAGTGGAGTAACAAAATGTAATAAACGGTCATGAATACCATCACCACTGGTTCCAAACATACGGTTCAGCATGAGATCGATAATGTTAAGGTCTTTAGTATAAGCAATAAAGAAAAGACCCTGATCACCTTTCCCATCACCATATGGGAGACTATGACGAAGAATCTCCATTTCCTCACCATTTTCATCTTCTACCACGGTACGTGCTATATGCGCATTCTCAGGTTTTACCTCATCATCCAGTTCAATAGACTCAAGTTTGGTACGGCCCATGATCTGCTCTTGAGTATCTACTTTTAAACGTTTCCATTTTTCCAGGTCATGTGCATAACGCTGGGCGAAAATAAACGATCCATCTGCAAAGACACCACTGTCTTCAGGCAGAAGCGCAACCTCTGCACGGTCATCGTTAAATTGTGGGTTTTCAGTACCGTCAATAAAGCCGGTAATATCACGCCCATCAAAGTAGCGAAAACATACCCGCTCATCCAGCACCTCAACCTTATCTTTGATTCCCTCAAAAAATGCCTGGCTCAAGGCAAAACAGATGTCAGCACGTGCGCTGGCAATATGAATGAATACATCGGCAGGTACCACCGGCATCTGAAAAGTACCCTGCTGAGGAGCAAGCTGTTTAAAACCAGAAGGCATTTCTTTATAAAGCTGGAGCCATATTTCTGGACCGAAAGCAACGGCCGCTTTAATCTGTGCAGCAGGGTGCTGGGTAATCAAGCGGTCTCGTGTACTATGCAGTAGCGCGATGTGCTTTTTAAGCTCAGCCACTGACAAATCTTTTAAACGTAAACTGATAAAACGTGCATGGTCAGAAGGTAAGGGAAGGATTACCGATTGAGCAGTCATTAAAAACCCCACAAAATTTTATACAGGCTTTAAGCCTTATGAAATACTTGTTCTGATCTTCTGTACAGTAAAAATCAGGATAAATAAAATTGCCATAGTAAGTACAATACTTAAGCCGGTCGAAATGTCCAGACCAGCACTTGACCATAGTCCTACCGTTATTCCAATCTGTGCCATCACAAATGCCCAGATCACCATCTGTCTGGGCGAATGTGCAAGCAGACGTGCCGTCAGCGCAGGTATGACCAGTAATGCTCCCATTAGTAAAGAACCTACGGCACGCAATGCCAGAACTGTAAACAGCGCCAGCAGTAACATGAAAATCAGGCGCTGCCATTGGTTATGGATGCCTTCGCTGGCTGCAATATCCGGATCAATTGCAGTACGGATCTGGGCTTGCCATGATTTATAAAGCACGGCGAGTGCCAGCAGAATAACCGCAGCAAATGTAGGTAAGTCATTCCAGCTGATTGTGAGCAGGTCACCGAACAGATAACTGAGCAGTTCAGGCCTTAAACTGGGCAAGTGCTGGATAAACAACAGACCAGAACAGAGCAGGGTCGCTGAACACAGTGCCAGTAAAGCATCACTCGGTAAGCGCGGATCATGCAATACCCATAACACTGCCACCAGTAATAAGGCCAGTAAAGTAACACCCATCCATAATGGCAAGCTAAGTGCACCTGCAACGGCAACGCCAAGCAAAGTGCCATGCGCCATGGTGTCGGCAAAAAATGACATCCGTCGCCACAGCATCAGACAGCCAAGTGGAGCGGTCAGAAAGACCAGCAGGGTACCCATAATCCAGGCAGGAAGCAGAAGTTGTAGCCATTCCATCATTACTTAAACTTCCGGTTCAGGGTGGATATGTGGGCGGGCATCATGCTGACAGGGTTCAGCATGGTCACCATGTGCACAGTGGTCATGATGATGCTGATAAAATACACGTTGGGTTCCAAAGATTGCCTGATATTCAGGATGTTGCTGAACATTCTCTGGCAGGCCGCTACAACAGATATGCTTGTTGAGGCAAACCACACGATGCGTGCCTTGCATGACCCACTGCAAATCATGAGAAACCATTAATACGGCACAGCCATAACGTTCCGGCAGGCTCCGTACGTAGGCATACAGTTCGGCCTCAGACTGAATGTCAAGCCCTTGCATGGGTTCATCCAGAACCAGGATATCTGGCTGGCGCAGTAATGCACGTGCCAGTAATACCCGTTGCCGTTCACCTCCGGAAAGTTGTTGCACTTTAGATAACTCTAACTTGCTGATACCCGTATCTCGGATGATTTCTGATTTGATCTGCTGGGAGCAGTTTTCTAAAGCGAGCAGGTCTTTGACGCGCAATGGCAAGCTATGTGATGGGTTAAATTTTTGTGGCACATACGACATCTTTAGCGTTTTAGCTGTGCGGACATGACCAGTGCTCGGCTGCATAATGCCTAGCAATATCTTAATCAGGGTAGACTTGCCAGCACCGTTTGGACCGATCAGGGTCACAATCTCCCGCTCATGGAGCGTAAAATTAACCTGCTTAAGAATATCCAGCTCATCAAGCCTTACACTGATATCTTCAAGAGAAACCAGGGGCAGGGGAGAGCTTAGGCCGTGGTGTTGCACTGCTGACATAATCCTGAAATCTCGATAATACTGTGGTGCGCATTAAAATGATCAGAAGCTGCCAGCTGCTCCAGCTGCTGCATCAAGCCTTGTGCCGATGCCTCTTTAACAATGTGACAGCGCGTACAGATCAGAAAAGCCGCCTGATGGCCTTCTCTTGGATGACAACAGGGAATATAGGCATTAATCGAAGTCAAACGGTGAATAAGGCCTTTTTCCAGCAGAAACTCTAGCGTACGGTAAACAGTAGGTGGAGCAGCCGGCCGGTCAGTATTACTTTTCATTTTAGCCAGCAGGTCATAGGCCCCCATCGGGCTGGAAGCTTTCAGAATCAGCTCCAGCACCTGTTTACGTAAAGGAGTAAGACGTGCACCCGAGGCAATACATAAGCTTTCTGCTTCAGCAAGACGTGCTTCAACGTTATGATGGTCATGTACGCCGTGCAATGTGTCATGATGTCCATGTGAACATGAGCTCATGCTAAAACCTCGAAAATAATTTATTAAATATTAACATGAAGCCTAAGCATGTTTCGAACAGGCATAGGTATTTTTGTAGAATTGTTATATTATAACATTAAAGGGTCTTGGTTTCTTCTTCATGTTACGTTTTATTCTTGTTGCTCTGGCACTATGCAGTTGTACCTTAAGCTGGTCAAATGACCTGGTTGTATCTACACAACCTATTTACCTGATCAGTAAAGCAGTTACCCAAGGAATCGAGCAACCCAAGCTGCTATTAGCCAATCAGAGCGGGCATGATATTACTCTAAAGCCGGCTCACCGTAAGACCATTCAGGATGCTTCTCTGGTGATCTGGCTTGGGAAAGCTCATGAAGCTCCTTTAGACAAGGTATTGAGTAGTCAGCCTAAAGCAATCTCTATCCTGGATTCAGGACTGGTAAAGCTGCTGCCACTTCGAAATACCCGTGGTAAAGCATTACCAAATACCGTCGATACCCATATCTGGCTTGATCCGAATAATGCGGTACGTATCGGCTTTTTTATAGCGGCCTTACGTTCACAGCAGTATCCGGCACATCGGCAGGCTTACTGGAATAATGCACGGGCATTCGCAGCACGTATGCTCAAAGTGACGCAACAATATAACCAGACTGGTCAGTCACGTCCGTACTGGTCTTATCATGATGCTTACCAATATTTGGAAAGACCTCTTAATCTGCGCTTCGCTGGTGCCTTAACTGATGATCCACATATTGCTCCAACTATGAGTCAGATTCGTTACCTGAATCAGCAGCGGCCAAGTCAAAAAATGTGTTTGCTGGCAGAAGGCCATGCCAGCCAGGCCCAGTATCGTAGCCTGAATCCGATCATATTCCAGAAGGTCGACGAAAGTATGAGTAATGAGCAGGATTTTATTGTAGCGTGGAAAGATCTGGCTGATCAGGCCCATCGCTGTGTAGTAAATGCACGATAAACAGATAAAAAATAAACACCCTGAAAATCTCTCAAGAACCGGCTGAGGATTGAAAAAAACCATAGTTCAATCGGGAAAAGATTGCATGTTCAGGGGTGTAACTCTATAATGCCTGCGATTAAAAACGATCATCAGCTAAACTTGTCAAGCATTTATGCTGTAAGTGGGTAAAAATGAGCCGAACTAGTCGCTTGATTGACCGACGGTTAGCGAAAGCTTTGGTCTACCTGCAAGCATTTATGATACCTGTGTCTGCTTTGATAGCATGGCTTGTAAGTGATACAACCGCAGCATTAAGTGCTGCACTTGGTGCATTGGTGTGCTGGCTTGCAAGCAGTTATTTCTCATGGCAGTCATTTAGAACTGCCGGGGCAAGAGCTTCAAAGCAGGTTCTATTGAATATGTACCGGGGCATGCTCGGCAAGTTTGCAATCATGATTGTTGGCTTTATTTTAATTTTAAGCAATGTACAACCACTGTCACCGGTGGCATTGTTTTGTGGATTTATACTCGTTCAGAGCATGTCTTGGGTTGCCCCGTTTTGGGTGTCTCGACTACAAAAACGAGTTTAAGCGCAGCAGAAATTGAAAAGTTTTTTTGGAGATGTGTGAGATATCAGGCAGCACGCGATATTCACCAGCTCTATTTATTATTTGACATTGACCAGGTGTGATTTATGGCTGCTGAAGAACATGCCCTTACTTCGACAGAGTATATTAAGCATCACTTGACCAATATGACCTATGGCAAAATGCCGGACGGTACTTGGAAATTGGCCGAGACTGCTGAAGAAGCTCAACAGATGGGGTTCACTGCAATTCACTTGGATTCAATGGGTTGGTCAATTGGCCTTGGTGTGATTTTCTGTTTGTTATTCTGGCTGGTTGCTAAAGCAGCCAATTCTGGTGTTCCTACCAAATTCCAGTCTGCAATCGAAATGATCATTGAGTTCGTTGACTCAAGTGTTCGTGATACTTTCCATGACAAATCTCGCTTGATTGCGCCATTGGCACTGACCATCTTCGTGTGGATTTTCCTCATGAACCTGATGGACCTGATTCCTGTTGACTGGGTTCCTTACCTGGCTCAGCAGATTGGTGCAAGTGTATTTGGTATGGATCCTCACCACGTTTACTTCAAGATTGTTCCATCTACTGACCCGAACATTACCTTAGGTATGTCTCTGTCAGTATTTGTCCTGATCTTGTTTTACAGCATCCGTGAAAAGGGTGTTGGTGGCTTTGTTGGCGAGTTGGCACTTAACCCATTCAACCCAAGTAACCCAGTTGCAAAAGCGTTACTTATTCCGGTGAACTTAATTCTGGAACTGGTAACTTTCCTTGCACGTCCAATTTCATTGGCACTTCGACTGTTCGGTAACATGTATGCGGGTGAGTTGATCTTCATCTTGATCGCACTTTTACCGTTCTGGATCCAATGGGCGTTATCTGTGCCTTGGGCTATCTTCCACATTCTTGTTATTACGTTGCAGGCGTTCATTTTCATGATGCTGACCATCGTATACTTGAGCATGGCAAGCGAAAAACATTAATGGTATTGCCTGACTGTTATCAGACGGTTAGGCACAATTTTTTAATTTAATTTGGTATAAAACCTAACCTCTGAGGAATTTTTCATGGAACTCACTTTAGGTCTAGTTGCAATTGCATCTGCTATCTTGATCGCTTTCGGTGCTTTAGGTACTGCGATTGGTTTTGGTCTTCTGGGCGGTCGCTTCCTTGAAGCTGTTGCACGTCAACCAGAATTGGCTCCACAACTTCAAACTCGTATGTTCCTAATCGCGGGTCTTCTTGATGCTGTGCCTATGATCGGCGTTGGTATTGGTTTGTTCTTCATCTTCGCAAATCCATTTGTAGGTTAATCAGCTTAATTCCCAAAACTCCACTATTTGAGGAATTGCTAAATGAATATCAACCTCACATTGATTGGCCAAGCGATTGCATTTGCGGTTTTTGTCGCATTCTGCATGAAGTTTGTCTGGCCACCACTAATCAATGCGATTAGTGAGCGTCAGCGTCGTATCGCTGATGGCTTAAATGCTGCTGAAAAAGCGAAAGCTGATCTTGCCGATGCACAGGCGCAAGTAAAGCAAGAGCTTGACGTGGCTAAAGCACAAGCGGCTCAATTGATCGAACAAGCGAACCGTCGTGCAGCACAGCTGATCGAAGAAGCGCGTACTCAAGCTGCGGCTGAAGGTGAGCGTATTCGTCAACAGGCAAAAGAAGCTGTTGATCAGGAGATCAATTCTGCTCGCGAAGAATTACGTCAACAAGTTGCTGCCTTGGCAGTATCTGGTGCAGAAAAAATCCTGAACCAGCAAGTTGATGCGCAAGCTCACAATGCCATGCTGACCCAGCTGGCTGCTAAACTTTAAGCGAGGCGATTATGGCTGAACTCTTGACGTTGGCACGCCCGTACGCCAAAGCAGCATTTGCTTACGCTTCTGAGCAAGGTGCAACTGACAATTGGTCGAATGCGTTACAAGTGCTCAGTGCTGCGGTGCAAGACGAAGCATTTTCCGCTTATTTAAATCGTCCTGAGCTTACACCTGTACAACAGGTGTAACTTTTTGCAAAGGTTTTAGGTGAACAACAAAGTCAGGCAGTGTCAAACTTTCTGATTTTGCTGGCAGACAATGACCGTTTGGCATTGCTTCCTGAAATTGCTGCAGAGTATGAAGAGCTTAAGTCACAGAATAATAATACAGTCGATGTCGTTATCGAATCGGCTTTTCCCTTGAATGCAGAACAGGAACAGCTGCTGGCAGATGCGTTACAAAAACGTTTTAATGCCGCTGTAAATGTTAGCGTTGAAGTGAATCCGGCGTTAATCGCGGGTGTTGTAATTCGTGCGGGCGATCAAGTGATAGATGATTCTGCGCTGAACAAGCTTGAAAAAATGCGGACTCGTCTTCTTGCATAACGCAAAACAGAAGACTGAACTTATAAAAGATTGAGGTATAGCGCAATGCAACAACTGAATCCATCCGAGATCAGTGCGCTCATTAAACAGCGTATCGGCGATCTGGACACCAGCGCGACCGCTAAAAACGAAGGTACCATTGTTATGGTATCCGACGGTATTGTGCGCATTCACGGTCTTGCTGATGCAATGTACGGTGAAATGATCGAATTCGACGGCGGCTTATTTGGTATGGCACTGAACCTAGAACAGGATTCAGTGGGTGCCGTTGTTTTAGGTAGCTACCTAAACCTTCAAGAAGGTCAAAAAGCTCGTTGTACAGGCCGTGTATTAGAAGTTCCGGTTGGTCCTGAACTTTTAGGTCGTGTCGTAGATGCTTTGGGTAACCCGATTGATGGTAAAGGCCCTATTGATGCAAAAATGACTGATGCTGTTGAAAAAGTAGCACCAGGTGTAATTTGGCGTCAATCAGTAGATCAGCCTGTCCAAACTGGTTATAAATCAGTAGACACCATGATCCCTGTAGGTCGTGGTCAGCGTGAGCTGATCATTGGTGACCGTCAGACTGGTAAAACAGCAATGGCGATCGATGCCATCATCGCTCAGAAAAACTCTGGCATTAAGTGTGTATATGTGGCAATTGGTCAGAAACAATCGACCATCGCTAACGTTGTACGCAAGCTGGAAGAAAGTGGTGCGATGGCATATACCACTGTTGTCGCAGCGGCAGCAGCTGATCCTGCAGCAATGCAGTATTTGGCTCCGTACTCTGGCTGTACAATGGGTGAATATTTCCGTGACCGCGGTGAAGACGCTCTGATCATCTATGATGATCTGTCTAAACAAGCAGTTGCGTATCGTCAAATTTCACTGCTTTTACGTCGTCCACCAGGTCGTGAAGCGTATCCAGGTGACGTGTTCTATCTACATTCGCGTCTTCTTGAGCGTGCTTCTCGTGTATCTGCTGATTACGTTGAGAAATTCACCAATGGTGAAGTTACAGGCCAGACTGGTTCATTAACTGCATTGCCAATTATTGAAACACAAGCCGGTGACGTATCTGCATTCGTACCAACGAACGTAATTTCGATTACTGACGGTCAGATCTTCCTTGAAACCTCTCTGTTCAATGCGGGTATTCGTCCTGCTGTGAACGCAGGTATCTCGGTATCGCGTGTTGGTGGTTCCGCTCAGACCAAGATTATCAAGAAATTGGCTGGTGGTATCCGTACTGCTCTTGCTCAGTACCGTGAACTGGCGGCATTTGCCCAGTTTGCATCTGATCTTGATGAAGCAACTCGTAAGCAGCTTGAACATGGTCAACGTGTAACTGAACTGATGAAGCAGAAACAATATGCTCCATATTCAATTGCTGACCAAGCTGTATCTATCTATGCTTCAAACGAAGGCTACATGGCTGATGTTGAAGTGAAGAAAATTGTAGACTTTGATGCTGCACTCATTGCGTACTTCCGCTCTGAACATGCCGCACTCATGAAACAAATCGATGAAACTGGTGATTACAACAAAGACATCGAAGCTGCAATTAAAGCAGGTATTGAGAGCTTCAAAGCGACTCAAACTTACTAATTGATTAGTTAAGTTTGTTTCACGGATCAACCTTCGGAGGCTCCTTGAGCTTCCGAATATTAGGTTAAGCGTATGGCAAATTTAAAAGAAATTCGCGCCAAGGTCGCAAGTATCAAGTCCACGCAGAAGATTACGCGTGCGATGCAGATGGTTGCTGCTTCAAAAATGCGTCGTGCGCAAGAGCGCATGGCTCAGGGCCGTCCGTATGCCGAAAATATGCACCGTGTAATTGCTCACCTGGTACAAGCAAACCCTGAATACAAACACCGTTATATGGTTGAGCGCCCGGTTAAGCGCGTTGGCTATATCATCGTGTCTTCAGATCGTGGTCTTGCGGGTGGCTTGAACATTAACCTGTTCAAGAAAGTTGTTCAGCATGTTCAGCAACAACGTGAGCAGTCAATTGAAGTTGAATTTGCTTTAATTGGTCAAAAAGCGGTTTCGTTTTTTAAAAACTACGGCGGTAAAGTGCTCGGCGCTACTACACAAGTAGGGGATGCTCCAAGTCTGGAACAGTTAACCGGTTCTGTACAAGTCATGCTCGATGCATTTGATAGAGGCGAACTTGATCGCATTTATCTGGTATCTAATGCATTTATTAATGCCATGACACAGAAACCAACGGTAAGCCAGCTTGTTCCTCTTGCTCCGGCTAACGAAGGCGACAGCCTCAACCGTACTTATGGTTGGGACTATATCTATGAACCGGAAGCTGAAGAGCTGCTAAACGGTTTGTTGGTTCGCTATATCGAGTCTATGGTTTATCAGGGCGTGATTGAAAATATCGCGTGTGAGCAGTCTGCTCGTATGGTTGCAATGAAAGCTGCAACTGACAATGCAGGCCAGCTGATTAAAGACCTACAGCTCATTTATAACAAGCTGCGTCAAGCCGCGATTACTCAGGAAATTTCCGAGATCGTTGGCGGTGCCGCTGCCGTTTAACATTATTAGTTTGAATTGAGGAGACAGCAATGAGTAGCGGTCGTATCATTCAGATCATCGGCGCGGTTATCGACGTCGAGTTTGAACGCAATAGCGTTCCTAAGATCTATGACGCTCTCCAGGTTGACGGAACTGAAACTACTTTAGAAGTTCAGCAACAACTTGGTGATGGTGTTGTGCGTACCATCGCAATGGGTTCTACAGAAGGTCTTAAACGTGGTCTGCCTGTAACTAACTCTGGCGCACCAATTTCTGTTCCTGTGGGTACTGCCTGTCTGGGCCGTATCATGGACGTTTTGGGTCGCCCTATTGATGAAGCAGGTCCTGTAGCGACTGAAGAACGTTTGCCGATTCACCGTCAAGCACCTTCTTATGCTGAACAAGCGGCTTCTACAGATCTTTTGGAAACTGGTATTAAAGTCATCGACTTGCTTTGCCCGTTTGCAAAAGGTGGTAAAGTTGGCCTGTTCGGTGGTGCCGGTGTTGGTAAAACCGTAAACATGATGGAATTGATCAACAACATCGCAAAAGCTCACTCAGGTTTATCTGTGTTTGCTGGTGTTGGTGAGCGTACTCGTGAAGGTAATGACTTCTATCACGAAATGAAAGATTCTAACGTTCTAGACAAAGTAGCAATGGTCTACGGTCAGATGAACGAGCCACCAGGTAACCGTTTGCGTGTAGCGCTAACTGGTCTGACTATGGCTGAATATTTCCGTGACGAGAAAGACGAAAACGGTAAAGGCCGTGACGTACTGTTGTTTGTAGACAACATCTATCGTTACACATTGGCGGGGACTGAAGTGTCTGCACTTCTAGGCCGTATGCCATCTGCAGTAGGTTACCAGCCTACTCTTGCAGAAGAGATGGGTGTTCTTCAAGAACGTATTACATCGACCAAGAATGGTTCTATTCCCTCAATCCAAGCGGTATACGTACCTGCCGATGACTTGACAGATCCATCGCCTGCAACTACGTTCGCTCACTTGGACGCAACTGTAGTATTGAGCCGTGACATCGCATCTTCTGGTATTTATCCAGCGATCGATCCACTTGACTCGACTTCACGTCAGCTAGACCCGCTGGTTGTTGGTCAAGAGCATTATGAAATTGCACGTTCTGTACAGAATGTATTGCAGCGTTATAAAGAGCTTAAAGACATTATCGCAATCTTGGGTATGGACGAACTGGCTGAAGAAGATAAACTGGTAGTTTACCGTGCGCGTAAAATCCAGCGTTTCTTCTCTCAACCGTTCCACGTAGCTGAAGTATTTACTGGCGCGCCTGGTAAATTAGTACCGCTTAAAGAAACAATTCGTGGCTTTAAAGGTCTTCTAGCTGGTGAATACGATCACATCCCAGAACAAGCGTTCTATATGGTTGGTGGTATTGACGAAGTTATTGCTAAAGCCGAGAAACTTTAATTAGCTACTCTAATTTAGGAGATTCTCATGGCGACTATGCAATGTGATGTCGTAAGTGTAAATGAGTCAATTTACTCAGGCACTGTGACTATGCTAATTGCAAAAGGGGCTGGTGGCGAACTGGGTATTATGCCTGGTCACGCGCCGCTGGTAACTTTGCTCCTGCCAGGACCGATTCGTGTCCTGCTGGAAAATGGTACGGAAGAGATCGTCTACGTATCTGGTGGTGTTTTAGAAGTTCAGCCACATGTGGTAACGGTTCTTGCTGACTCTGCAATCCGTGCCGATAATCTGGATGAAGTAGCAATTATGGAAGCGCGTCGTAACGCTGAACAGTTGCTGGCTAACCAGAAGAGTGATTTGGACTCTGCTGCTGCTCTGGCTGCTCTGGCAGAAACTGCTGCTCAGCTGGAAACGATCCGTAAAATCAAAAATCGTGCAATGTAATTGTCAGTTTGAGATTAAAGAAACCACCCGAAAGGGTGGTTTTTTTATGATAAGAATCTTTTTAGTGAAAATATTTTTATTAGTGCCCAGTTTCACAGTAAAGTTACTAAAATTCATTTCTAAGCAAAGTTATTGAAAGCAGATGATTTAAGGCAAGATTAAAATACTTTATAAGGGGGTAGGCATTTTATATAATATTCGAGCCTCTTAAGGACGTTATAAAATTTTAAATCAAGTTATTCTATTAATCGTATCTTATTATTAGCCTGAGTTTAAAATTTTTTCATATTAACTTAATAATAGATAATATTTTTTCTTTATTTTAGATGTTTCATTAAATTTTTATTTAAAGAGCTGATCCAGAGTTTTGTATTAATTAAAGGCTAGCTTCAGTTATTCAATCTCTTATTCATAATATCTAGGTTGAATCTATTTTATACCACTCGATATAACTTTTACCCGCACTCCGTAATGTTTTGAACCATTCTGTAAGCAGAAATAAAGTAGTAAAAAAATAATGCTAGTTTAATTCCATGCCTCTTGGGTTTTTAGCTTGTAAAGCCTTTAGATGTTTTTTCTCTCCCATGACATTACACATATTCTTATTTATTCCAGCAGAAACTAAATTGCTTACACAGGGAACTTTATTATGAGTTATCAATCAGTTAACCCCTTTAATAATCAAAAATTGAAAGACTATCCTTCACATAGCGATCAGGACATTCAAAATGCCTTGGATACAGCAGAAAAAATCCTGAAGTCAGAATGGTCACAACAGGTCGATACCCGTATTGATGTACTGCGCAAGCTGGCCAGCAATATGCGAGAAAGAAAATCGGAGCTAGCCAAACTGATGGCGCTGGATATGGGGAAACTGATCAAGCAAGGCGAAGGTGAAATTGAAAGCTGCGCCCGTATTGCTGAATATTATGCAAACCATGCCAAAGAATTCTTAGCCCCGGTGTCATATAAAACAGAACTGGGCGAAGCATGGGTCGAACATCATCCACTGGGTATCATTATGGCAGTTGAACCCTGGAATTTTCCGTTTTATCAACTGATGCGTGTGTTTGCACCAAACTGTGCAATTGGTAATCCGGTTTTGGCGAAGCATGCCAGTATTGTTCCACAGTGTGCCGAAGCATTCGAACAGTTAATCATAGATGCGGGTGCACCTAGGGGAGTATGGACAAATCTATTTATTAATAGTGATCAGGTAGCGGATATTATCGCAGATCCGCGTGTACAGGGTGTAGCATTAACCGGCTCAGAAGGGGCAGGGCGTGCAGTAGCCGGACAGGCTGGAAAACATGTCACAAAATCCACCTTGGAACTGGGCGGTAATGATGTCTTTATTGTTCTGGATGATGCTGATCTGGAAAAAGCAATTAAGATTGGCTGTCAGGCACGTATCAATAATGCCGGTCAGGTCTGTACTGCAGCTAAACGATTTATTCTACATGAGAACATTGCCGAAGAATTTAAAGCCGGTATGGTTAAAGTCTTTAAAGACTTGAAAGTTGGTGATCCACTTGACCCTGAAACACAACTTGGACCTTTATCTTCAGCAGATGCATTAGAAAAACTGACTGAACAAGTTGAAAATGCTGTGAAAAATGGAGCAATACTAGTCACTGGCGGTAAGCCGGTTGACCATGATGGCAACTTCTATGAACCAACCATTTTAGAAAATATTAGCCGTGATAATCCAGCTTGGTATGAAGAGTTTTTTGGACCAGTAGCGCAGATTTATGTTGCCAAAAGTGAAGATGAAATTGTAGCCATTGCCAATGATTCACATTATGGTCTGGGTGGTGTAATTCATTCTCAAAATATTGAACGGGCAAAAAAATTAGCTTCTCGAGTCGAAACTGGCATGATCTGGATTAACTGGTATACTGATACTGCACCAGAGTTACCATTTGGCGGAATAAAGAATTCTGGCTATGGTCATGAGCTTTCCATTGATGGTTTTAAAGAATTCGCACAAAAGAAATTAGTCGTTGTCAAAAGCCCGAAAAAATAAGTTAGTTTAAAATAAAAAGCCCTAACTATAGGGCTTTTTTTATGACTCTAACTTTCTTCCTGTTCAGATGTTGCTTGAGTATCTTTATCTGAACTCTGCATCAACATATCTGCCAGCTTAAGCATTTCTGTCTGAATAGTATTCATTTGAACCTGGACCTTATTAAAATCCACCTGATTAAAATCAATTTCACCGTTGAGTAGAGGAGAAGCAAGAGCCTGCTGGTTTGCCTCTAAGATATTATTACGGATCGAATCAATTTCTTGGCTTTTCAGGTTTAAAGAGGACAATGTCTGGCTAAATCCACGAAGTTGTTCTTGTAAAATAGTGGCGGTTGCCTGAAGCTGATGCGGATCTTTCTGTTCAATGGCCTGCTGTAAGTCAGTCTGAGCCTGCTGTAACTTTGCTACATAGCCTTGGGTTTTATATTGCATATCTGCCACATCGCGGGCCATATAGAATATATTGCCGTTTGCGAGTTCGGAAGATGGGGCAGGTTTTGTTGCAGGAGCCTGGCTGTGTTCACTATACACTGCTTCAGATTCATCCTGTTGCATCTGGTCACAACCTAGTAATAGCAGACCTGAAGTAAAAATAATAAAAGGAAGTAAAGCCCCTTGCAGTAACTTTTTCATGTTCCACGGTATTTCCATTAAATATTGTTTTTTAATATATGGATAAAATGTGGAGATAAAACTTATTGTTGCAAAGCGATAACACTTTTATTAACCCTCAAAGTTAAAAAGATGCCGAAGCACCTTTTTTGTAGAACCTATTAAATAAAGCTTAATGATGAACTACTTTAATAACCTGATGTGAACGGGTATTAATCAGTACATAATCTCCATTAACTTTAATCCATTGCTGGTTTCTTGCGGGCTTGGATAAGTTTTTATAACGTTTATGGTCAATCTGGTTCGCATGAGAGTAATATTGTGCAGGAACTTTATCACCTGTTTTCCAGTTTACATGGGATGAAGCATGCCGGTTTACTTTAGCTTGATGCTGATAATGAGACTGGCTCTGATCTTGATGAGTATGATGGGCACGTTCAGGGGCAGCCATAGCCACTGTGGCACTTAGGCCGGTAACTAGAGCAAATAGGGTGGTCTTAATATAGTGTTTCACGTGGAACCCCGGTTTCAATAAATGTTTTGATAGTTATATTAAAAGCTTTGAATTCCCAGTGAAGATGAAGGATGAATAGTAGATTTATTAAAACTATGGATAAATATAAAAATTAATTTTTATTGAAGAATTCTATCCTGATCAGTGACATTTTCTAAAAAGAGGGAGTCGCTGCTCTCCCTCATATTTTTTAATTATCGTTTTAGTTCCGTCTCAATCGCATCAATTAGGCGCGGGTCATCTGCAGTGATATCTGGTGCGAAACGAGCTATAACTTCTCCATTTTTATTGATTAGAAATTTTTCGAAATTCCAAAGTACTTCCGGTTTAGGATTTGGAGTCAGGCCATAATCTACCAGATCTTTCCACCAAGGGCCTTCACCAATCCGTTCTGGCTGTGCCGTAGTCAGCGTCTGGTAAAGCGGATGTTTATCTGGGCCGGCTACTGAAATTTTGGCAAACATTGGAAAAGAAACATCATAAGTGAGTGAACAAAACTGCTGAATTTCTTCGTTAGAACCCGGCTCCTGTTCTAAAAAATTATTAGCTGGAAAACCCAGCACTTCGAATCCCTGATCTTTTTTCTCACGGTAGAGCTTTTCAAGTCCTTCATATTGCGGAGTCAGACCACATTTTGAAGCAGTATTGACAATGAGTAAAACTTTACCGGCAAATTGATCAAGTGTAATTTCTTCATCTTGTATGGTTTTAATAGAAATATTAGAAATAGAGGTCATATAGGCATCCCTAAATAAAATAAATTAAAGTTTTAACCTATTCTTTTTAGCCGCAAATTTATCTGGCAGCAAGCTGTTTTATTAATTATTAAACAGGGCAGGCTATTTTAGCCTGCCCTTAAATTATTATTGAGCTGATTGAGCTGATTGAGCTGATTGAGCTGATTGAGCTGATTGAGCTGATTGAGCTGATTGAGCTGATTAAGCTGATTGAGCTGATTGAGGATCTACTTTTGCCTGAAGTTTCTGTACATCATGCATAATCTCTTTTTGTACATCCATCACCTGCTGTTGTAGCTCTTTAATCTTGGCTTCATCTGGTTTAGCTTCAGTACTTAACTTGGTTAATTCCAGTCCAAGTTCATTTGAATGAATAAATTTATTGCGCAGTTCATGAACTTCCTGACTTTTTAGTGACAGCTTTTTAAGCTCACCATTAAATTCAGTCATGAAACCCTGCATTTTCTTCATTATATCCATAACCTGCTCGCGGTTATTAGCTTGAACTGCCTTCATCATCTGATCTTGGTAATCTATAGCAGCTTCAGCTTTGGAATTTGCCAATGCTTGTAATCTGTTCAGGTCATTACGGATATCTTCATGATTATCTTTTGTCATGCTCCCTGTAGTTGCAGGAGCAGTAGTATTGGCTGTATTAGTTGCGGTAGTTGTCTGCGTGTTTTTTGAAGCAGCTGGTTCAGTTTGTTTATTACAGCCAGCAAAAGCTAAACATGCCATACAGGCAGTAGTAAGAAGTAATTTTTTCATTAAAATAGATATCCTGTTTAGAAAATAATATTAAATTTTGAATCATCAACTTTCTTATTAAAAAAGAAGTGTTGTATTAAAAACTAATCACTTATTTAAACATGCTTTTATTATAAGAAAGACCAAGTTTACTTTTTATACTTAAAAAATATACGTTAAGTTAAAAGATCTTAAAATAGCTTAGATTATAAAATATTATTCCTACAGTTATTAATCAGGACCTCAGCTGTAAGGGGGTATGTTGCGTGTAGCGTTTAAAAAAGGCAATAAAGCTGGAACTATGTTGGTAGCCGAGCTCATAAGCAAGACGCTTGATAGAAGCACCTTGGCGAATCTGGCTGATTGCATAAATAATTTTAGCGCGGTTACGCCACTCAGAAATTGACAGGCCAAGTTCCTGCTGGCTTAAACGTAAAATCTGTCGTTCACTCAAGCTGAATCTTTTAAGCAAGGTTTGTAAGCTATACTGAAAAAGCTCCGGATCAGCCAGTTGCTGGAGTACAGGAAGCAGTACTGTATGATGACTTTGAGGCAAATAGTCATCATAAATCTTGGCCTGTAGCAACTGGTCAAACAGTACCTGTATAAGATGAGAATAAACCGGACCAGGGGCGCCGGAAGACTGTTCTAGAATTTCTCTAACCAGAGCTAAAAGAAAAGGACGAATACTTAAAGTTTTAACCTCTCGGGGTAACTGGTCACACAAGCTTGGATGCACTCGTATACAAATAAAATGGGTTACGCTGTGGTCCAGTGCAATAGAACAATGTTCAGTCTGGGGAGGAAGCCATAAAGCATAATTAGGCGGCGCTAAAAAAGTCTGTTTCCCGGTCTGGATTTCCAAAATACCATCTAGGCTAAAGTTAAAATCTCCCCAGAGTGAAGAGTGAGAAGCCACAATTTCATTTTTCTCATAAAAAAACTGATCAATCTTGATTAACTCATCCAGAGCAGAATACTGTCTTTTCATTTTTTGAATACCGAGCCAAGATGTCCTTTATACAGTATAGATGTCTGAAAAACAGTATTTCAATTATTTCAGACTTCTAGAACAATACTGGATTGAATGATTAAAGGACATAGAGATGTCAAGTGTTTCCCGTAACCCGGCGTGGGCATTTGTTTTGCCGGTCATTGCTGTCATGATCTGGTCATTAAATATTGTAGTTACACGCTATGCAGCAGATTTGATTTCTCCTGTCAGTATCAGTTTTTATCGCTGGCTTATTGCATTTCTCATTCTGACACCATTTATGCTGGGCAAGGTCTGGGAACAGCGTCAGCTGATAATACAGCACTGGCTACAGCTGGCAGTACTGAGCGCTTTTGGGATGGTACTATATCAGGGACTGGCATATACCGCAGCGCATTATACCACTGCTACCAATATGGGACTGATTAATGCTTTCATTCCTGTGTTCACCATTCTGGTTTCTTTTTTTATTCTCAAAGATATACCTAACCGCTTCGCGATTATGGGCAGTATCCTATCATTTTGCGGACTGATTTATGTAATGGCTCAGGGGAACCTGTCGGCACTCTGGCAAAGTGGCGCCCACTGGGGTGATCTGCTTATGGTGATTGCGGTGTTCTTCTATGCCTTTTATGGTGTTTTCCTGAAAAAATGGCAATTAAAGATTCCTTTATTGATCAGCCTTTATATTCAGATCGCTTTTGCGCTGATCTATCATTTACCTTTTATCGCTTGGCTAGGTCTGGACAGCTTGAATACAGCTAACTTGAGCAGCGTGCTATATGCAGGTATTTTCCCTTCACTGATTGCGCCTTTTGTCTGGATGTTGGCTGTACAGCAGATTGGCCCTAACCGCACCAGTATTTTTATGAATCTGATGCCGGTTATTACCGCAATCATTGCCAGTTTATGGCTGGCTGAAAGCTGGACAATTTATCATACACTGGGCGGAGTCCTGATACTCACAGGTGTTGTGATGGCACAGAAAAAAACCTGTCGAACATGAGCGTTGGTCATTCTCTGGTCATATTTGATCTTTAGATTATTAAGTGGTGCCTAAAAGTTAAACATACGAGAGATTTTATCTAAGCTTAGACTAAGGTCTGATCAGATACTGAGCCCCAGTATAATTGTGGAGATTTTTTTATATTTAGAAAAAGCCTTAAATAAATAAAGACATATTTTGAATTGTTTAGTCATATTGATTAGTATTGATCATAAAAAGCTCTATGTATAAGATAAATAATATATTTGTTTTATTTTAAAATTAAATTTATAATACACATTAAGCAGGATTATTAAGTTTTACTTCACATTAAGTGAATATAAAGTTGTAATAGACCCTCTGGATGTGTCAACACATCCCTTTTTATACTCAGCCATTCCTATCTATATGGCTGAGTTTTTTTTTGTCTTAAATTTAAGTAGAAAGCTTGCACAGTTCTTAAAAAAGCTTGGGTCTTATCTCAGGCTCTAATAATTTCACCTGTAATCGCATCAATAATACGGCTAGGTTGCTGGCTTAAACCGAGGTCCCCATTGAGATAATTCAGCTCAGAACCAAAATACTGGCTGGCTTCCTGTAAGGTACGTGCCGGTTCTAGACCTGCAGGGTTAGCACTGGTAGAAACAATAAAACTGTTAAAAGCATTACAGAGGGCTACACATAGCGGGTGATTGGTGACCCGTACTGCAACTTTAGGATGCTGGCCACGTATCCATACAGGAATCTGCTCATCCGCTGGAAGCAGCCAGGTAGTTGCCCGCTCGGTCACTGAGCGCTGGGTCCATTGCTGGATAACTTGCTGTTGACCCTCTTGGTTTAATGACACTAATAAGTGTTCAACCTGCGAGAGCTGGCCAGCCAGCAAAATAACTCCTTTTTCAATAGGACGTTGTTTCAGGCGCAATATTTCATGGAAGGCCGCTTCATTATATGGATCACAGCCGAGCCCCCAAACAGCTTCGGTGGGGTAGGCTAAAACTTTGCCCTGGCTGAGACATTCTGCTGCTTCTGTCACAGAGGTGGTGATCATATATTCTATTTACCTTAGAGCTGAAAACAGGGTTATTGTGAACCTTAAAAGCCCGGACGGCAACGCAGATAGCGCCCAGATTGCTGAACACATAGTCCAAGTAACTCAAGTTCCATCAGATGTCCGGTCAATTCAGCCGCAGATAATGGCAATTTAAGAGCAATCTGGTCTAGATCCAGTCCTACCCAGTCTAGTTGTTGGTACAGTTCAAATAGATGTTCAGGTACCTGTGCCGGCTCGGGTACACTGCTTACCTTTTGTTGCTGGCTATGCCACTGGGTCGGTAAAGCCAGATCTTCAATCAGCTGTTCCGGATGATCTACCAGTATGGCGCCTTCACGGATGAGTTGATGACAGCCTTGATGATGCTCGCTGTAGATATGGCCGGGAATGGCAAAAATAATCTTACCCTGATCGGCGGCACGCTGTGCAGTAATCAATGAACCACTTTCTAAAGCGGCTTCTGCCACCAGTACACCTAGACTCAAACCACTAACAATACGGTTACGGCGTGGAAAATGATGCTTGAGTGGTTGGGTTCCCGGTAAAAACTCACTGACGATTGTACCGCCGTATTGAAGTATCTGTTCTTGAAGCTTACGGTTATGGGCTGGATAGACCAGATCCAGTCCGGTTCCGACTACAGCAATAGTACGCTGATGCTGCAATGCCCCTTGATGTGCTGCCTCGTCAATTCCCAAGGCAAGTCCACTGGTAATATAAAACCCTTTTTCACTCAGATAATACGCAAAGTCGTAGGCTACTTGCCGGCCATGCGGGCTTGGTTTGCGACTGCCTACAATCGCGATCTGGGGTTGACTTAAGGCTTGAGCAGAACCTTGGCCAAACAGGATCGGAGGCTTATCTGTATAAGGGTGCAGCTGCTGCGGATACAGTATATCTTCCGGCACTAAAATAAAATCGCAACTTGCCAATACCCGTTGGGTCAGTTGCTCAAACTCAGCCTGACCGGTTGCGCTATAAAATTCCTGTGCCCGCTTGGAATGATTGGCATGCAGTTTTAAATTGCCCCAGCGCGCTAATGCTGCCGGAGTGGTTGCCTGTTCAGCACTGCCAAAATACTCAACCAGCTGGTTAAAACTTGAAACTGAATGCTGGACCAAATACCACAGCTTCAGACTGTGATAATGAAGCTGCGATAATTCGGCAATCATAATAATGCTCCAGCCTTACTCTGCCATTGGCGGCGCCTGGATGCCAGAACCTACTTTGATAGGTAGGGCGCTGTCCAGTACATAAGCATAGCTCAACTGGTCAAAAGTACGGAAAATCATAATATTACCAACTTTTTGACTTGGCAGTTTGATTTGTTCACGGGTTTTCGGATCACGTACAACTTCACCCTGCTGATAGACACTAAATACCTGACCGGACTGAACACCATGAATATTGCCCCGGTTAATAGTTACCACACTGTGTCTGGCTGCCGTACCGATTGATCCCATCACCCGAATCACCTGACCGCCTTCAGTCACCTGATGGTCAATTGTTGGATAGAACAGGGTAGGTAACATAGGATCATATTCTGGCATGACCCGATCACCGCGACGGACTTCCCCATTATAACTTTGCGTTAATTCTAGCGTAGTAATATCCTGTTCATTCTGCACAGCTACGCCGGAAGCCACCTGAAGCAGCTCTACACCGGCATTATATGACTTGCCATTAGCATCGGTGAATATGTAAGGCTCACCCTCACGATAAACTGCATAACGCTGACCAACTTGCAGGCCATTACCGCGTGCATAAACGGTTTGGCCGGCAGCAGCCAATACCCGGTTATCAGCCGTGCCTAAAATATAGGGGGTATTGACCACTGAATCTGGTGACATTATCAGGGTGCGTTCCAGCCAGACCCGAATATGTTCAAGCGGAATAACTGGAATAGCATTATTTAGGGATTCAACACGAACTTGTGGCTGCATACTGGTCTGGCCACCATAACGGCGAATAATACCTTCACAGCCGTCACCTTCATCTTTACCGATCAGCGGTCGTCCGTCTAGAGTACACAGCAATAAACGGTCGCCCGGATAAATCCAGTGTGGATTCTTGACATGTTTGTTGCTGGCCCAGATTTCTGGCCAGCGCCACGGCTTACTCAAGAATTTTCCGGCGATATCCCATAAAGTATCCCCTCTTTTGACCACATAAACATTAGGAGCACTGGCTTTTAAAGAGGGCGGATTTATATTACGGCTGGCTGCTTCAGCCATGCCAGGCATGATTATTCCCAAACTTGAACAGATTGCGAGAGCAATAAACTGCTTTTTAAACCCCAAGGCACGAAGTGCGCTGCCTTTGAAAACTTTTTTCATTATCATAATTCCTAAAAATTATGTCTGTAGTTGCGTTATAATAACGACCTTACACACATTTTTTAATGAAGTTTTCCTTCATTTATTTGGTTTTGCAATACTGGCAACAAAAGAGGACGACTGTATGGCCTTATTACCTATTTTAAGTTTCCCAGCCCCGCGTCTTCGTCCCCTTGCCAAGCCAGTCGAAGAAGTGACAGATGAAATTCGCCAGCTTGCTGCAGATATGTTTGAAACCATGTACGAAGCGCCCGGCATTGGCTTGGCTGCAACACAGGTTGACCGTCATATTCAGTTAATCGTGATGGATTTATCTGAAGAAAAGAATCAGCCAATGGTTTTTATTAACCCTAAAATTACACCGCTTACTGAAGATACCCAGCCTTATGAAGAAGGCTGTTTATCTGTGCCACAAATATACGACAAAGTTGAGCGTCCGTCACGTGTCAAAATTGAGGCCCTTAACCTTGAAGGTAATGCCTTCGAGATCGAAGCTGACGGATTGCTGGCTGTGTGTATCCAGCATGAAATGGACCATCTGAACGGTAAGCTTTTTGTAGATTACCTTTCTCCTCTTAAACGGCAGCGTGCCCGTGAAAAAGTTGAAAAACTGGTACGTTCAAGACAGAAGGAAAAGGTTACAGCAAGACGCTAGTGGTTGAACTGTCTGAATAATCTTTTAATAAGGCCCAATTTAATTTGGGCTTTGCTATACTGGGGCTCCAGTAAAATTTTGAGATTCAAAATTTGTTGATGCGTCATGGGTTACTGCTGTCAGTCATAGCAGTATGTTTACAGATCGCGGTATTTTTACAGCCTCTGCTGCCCAAGCAGTATCAGGTTGCGCCTGTCTGTGAAACGATTACCCGTGCATTGTTACTGAACCATACCGTACCTCATGCTGAGCATTCAGCTGTATCTTATAGTCATCAACATAATCTTCAGAAAGATTCGGCTTATGAACACCATCACCATGATGCTAATCATCAATGCCAGTATTGTACTGTCTATGGCAATCTGGTATTGCCGCCTGAACTGGATATAAAAGAAGTCCTGGATCGTATTCAGGTTCGGCTGCTCGCTTTCCAGAAGACATTCAGTCATGTCTGGTTTGCACTCCAGCGGCTATTTTTATTACCTCAGGGGCGAGCTCCTCCAATCTCTGCATAAACAACTTTTTCTCTGGGCCTCACTGGTCCAGGTCACTGTTTATCTGTATTTTTAGAGAGATTGATATGGCTCGGCCAAAATTCTTTTTACAGCCTTTATCGGCTGCAATTTTCATTGCCTGCTATTCAGGTACATTATTTGCTGAAACCGAGACCAGTGTGCAGACTCTGGCCCCTATTATAATAACTGCCCAGCAGGGTAATGAGGCTAGTGGACTGATTGTGCAGGTAGATCCTAAAAAGCCCATTCAGCCTGTACCTGCGACAGATGGTGCAGATTATCTGCAAAGTATTGTTGGCTTTAATGCCATCAAAAATGGAGGAACCAATGGCGATGTGACCTTTCGGGGCATGTTTGGCTCACGCATCAAGATTCTGACCGACGGTACAGAAAATTTAGGAGCCTGTCCGTCACGTATGGATGCACCAACTTCTTATATTCAGCCGGAAAGTTATGACCAGATTTTAGTCATTAAAGGGCCGCAGACCGTACAATATGCGCAGACCGGTTCAGCAGCCACTGTAATTTTTGAACGTAAGCCAGTCCGTTTCAATGAAAATCAGCATTATCAGGGTCAGGCCAGTGCCATGCTGGGTTCATTTGGCCGCCTTGATCACAATGTAGAGGCAGCAGTTGGGGACGAAAATAAATACATTCGTCTAAATGCCAACCGCTCAAAGTCAGACAGCTATAAAGATGGGGATGGTAATACTGTACCTTCCGCATGGGAGCGCTGGAATACAGATTTGGCCCTGGGCTGGACGCCGGATAGCGATACCTGGGTAGAGCTGACTGGAGGCAAGGCGGATGGTGAAGCTGTGTATGCCGGCCGTGCAATGGATGGCTCCAAGTTTGCCAGTGAAAGTCTGGGTTTGCGTGTTGAAAAGAATAATATTAATGATGTGATTAAGAAAATTGAAGCACAGGTAAACTACAATTTTAATGACCATGTCATGGATAACTATAGTCTGCGCGAGTTCAAGCCTGGCGGTATGATGAGTATGCCTATGGCCACCAATGTGGCGCGTAAGACATTGAATGCGCGTATGGCCGTGACCAGTGAATGGGATAAATTACAGCTGATTACAGGTATCGACAGCCAGAATAATCAGCATAGCAAACGTAACGGAAATCTGATGACAGCGTATCAGAATAAGCCACGTATTAAAGATATGGAGTTCCAGTCGATCGGTGGTTTCGGTGAGCTCAGTTATGAGGTCAGTGATAATCATAAGCTGGTGAGTGGCCTGCGTCTGGATCAGGTCAAAGTAGAAGCAGTGGAGTCAAACCAGGAGCGTAAAAAAACTTTACCAAGCGCTTTTTTGCGTTTTGAGAATCAGCATCCAGACCATGATGATGGCAAGACTTATATGGGTATTGGCTATGTCGAACGTATGCCGGATTACTGGGAGCTGTTCAGTCCAAAATCAGGCAATGGTCATCCAAATACCTTTAAGAACATTGATACTGAAAAAACTTTACAGCTGGATATTGGCTACCAGCATGAACATGGTAATTTCAGTTCATGGGCATCGGCATATGCAGGTGTGATCAATGATTACATCCTCACGACTTACTTGCCAACAGGTAATATGGGAATGTTAGAAGCACATAGCCGAAATGTAGATGCAACAGTGGCAGGGGCAGAAGTCGGAATCGGATATCAGTTTACTGATGCGATTCAGGCTGATCTGAGTGCGATGTATGCTTGGGGTAAAAATACCAGTGACAATACGCCGTTGCCACAGATTTCACCTTTGGAAGCTCGGGTAAATTTACGTTATATCCAGGATAACTATACTTTGGGTGCCTACTGGCGCCTGGTCGATGGCCAGAACCGAATTAGTGAGCGTGAAGGCAATATTGTCGGCTATGATCTTAAGCAAAGTGCTGGTTTTGGTACTCTCTCTTTAAATGGTACATATCATGTAAATGACAACATGGATCTTTCTGTGGGTGTCGATAACGTACTGGACCGTACCTATGCCGAGCATTTGAACAAGATGGGCAGTTCCGGTTTTGGATTTGCTGCCAATGAGCAATTTAATAATATCGGACGGAATTACTGGGCAAGAATCAGTATGAAATTCTAATTTGAACTGAAAACAAACAAAAAGCAGGAGTTTTTTCCTGCTTTTTGTTTATGGTAGTAATTTAAATTCATGTTTATCAGTAATTTAATATTGTTTTGTTTTGCATTAAATAATAACTCAAACTTTTATTAAAATAATTTTTATAAATAAAACAGTAAATTATGAATTTTATGGATTATAAAATAAACATGCGTTTGTAAAGTTTGAAAAATGGGGTTGCAAGGGATGTGAAATGCTGTAGAATGCACATCCATCGGCGGTGATGAAGATTAAAACTTCTGATAAAACAGCAACTTAGTTAAATATAGTTAAGTCGGGTTTTGTTGGATAGGTTTAAAATAATCTGAATTACCAGTTGACTTTCTGAAAAGAAAGCGTAATATAGCCGACCTAGCTTGCTGCTGACGAAGCAGTAAGAAGATCATTAAGAGAATATGAAGAACAACTTGTGTGGATTTTTACTGGTTGATCGATCGAAATAATTTTCATTGATTGAATGGTAGAAATTTCTCGAAGTTTATTTGAGTAAATTTTTAGTCAGAAGATTAATGAGCCAGAATTGGTACCTTGTCTATAAATAAGGTACAAATGATTTTAACTGAAGAGTTTGATCATGGCTCAGATTGAACGCTGGCGGCAGGCTTAACACATGCAAGTCGAGCGGATGAAAGTAGCTTGCTACTGGATTCAGCGGCGGACGGGTGAGTAATGCTTAGGAATCTGCCTATTAGTGGGGGACAACGTTCCGAAAGGAGCGCTAATACCGCATACGTCCTACGGGAGAAAGCAGGGGACCTTCGGGCCTTGCGCTAATAGATGAGCCTAAGTCGGATTAGCTAGTTGGTAGGGTAAAGGCCTACCAAGGCGACGATCTGTAGCGGGTCTGAGAGGATGAT
>NZ_JFCC01000046.1:0-26265 GCF_000582925.1 Acinetobacter sp. 1294596
ATTTTAACTGTTTTAAGTATTTATTTTTTGTTTTTATTTGGTTAATAATATAGACAGGTATTTAAATAGGCTTATTTCTATGAGCTTAACTCCCAAAAATTTTAACCAGCGTATAGTTAGAGAAATTACACTTATTTTAATAATCAAGATTGTAATTTTAATTACTATTAAGAATATCTGGTTCGATTCTCCAACAATTCCCAAGAACTTTGACACTCAAGTTGCCGAGCATATTGCCGGTACTCCCTCTCAATTTAAGGAGACACGTTGATGATTTCAGAAAGCGTGGTCGATCTCTCGCGGTTTCAGTTTGCCATGACCGCGTTGTATCACTTTATATTTGTACCTCTTACTCTTGGTTTAGCTTTTATTCTTGCCATTATGGAAACCACCTATGTGATTTCTGGCAAAGAAATTTATAAGGATATGACCAAATTCTGGGGAAAACTTTTTGGTATTAACTTTGCCTTAGGTGTAACGACAGGCTTAACCATGGAGTTCCAGTTTGGTACAAACTGGGCGTACTATTCACATTATGTCGGTGATATTTTTGGTGCGCCACTTGCTATTGAAGGTCTGATGGCGTTTTTCCTTGAATCGACGTTTATCGGTCTGTTTTTCTTCGGCTGGGACCGACTTTCCAAAGTTCAGCATTTGAGCGTGACCTGGCTGGTGGCGCTCGGTTCCAACATGTCGGCACTTTGGATTTTAGTCGCCAATGGCTGGATGCAGAACCCGGTAGGCGCAGCGTTCAACTTTGAAACCATGCGTATGGAGCTGGTTGATTTCGGCGCACTAATTTTCAACCCCGTAGCCCAGGTTAAGTTTGTTCATACCGTATCGTCAGGTTATGTGACTGGTGCGGTTTTCGTTTTAGCCATTTCAAGCTACTACTTGCTCAAAAAACGTGATCTGCCTTTTGCACGGCGCTCTTTCGCCATTGCTGCAATCTTTGGTCTAGCCTCTACACTTTCAGTGATTCTGCTTGGCGATGAGTCAGGTTATGAACTTGGCGATGTACAAAAAACCAAATTAGCTGCAATTGAAGCAGAATGGGAAACTCATCCGGCACCTGCTCCATTTACACTATTTGGTATTCCAAATCAGGAAGAAGAGCGTACTGACTATGCCATCAAAATTCCATATGTGATGGGTATTATTGCAACACGTTCTCTTGATAAAGAAGTAACAGGTCTGAAGGATCTCATGGTTCAACATGAGCTTCGTATCCGTAATGGTATGACTGCATATGCTGAACTTGAAAAACTTCGTGCAGGTGACCGTTCTCCAGAACTCATGGCTTCATTTACAGAAAACCAGAAAGACTTGGGTTACGGACTGCTTCTGAAAAAATATTCACCCAATATTGTAGATGCTTCTGAAGAGCACATCAAAGCAGCAACCAAGGATACAATCCCCAACGTTACTGCCCTGTTCTTCTCGTTCCGTGCCATGGTTGCATCAGGTTTCCTCATGCTACTTCTATTTATTCTTGCAACCTATGCAGTGGCTAAACGCAATGCAGAAAACAAACCTTGGTTGCTTAAATTTGCTCTTTACGGCCTGCCACTGCCTTGGATTGCTACACAAACTGGCTGGTATGTGGCTGAAGGTGGCCGTCAACCGTGGACAATTGGTGAAGTTCTACCTACACACCTCTCTGCTTCAAGCTTAAGCACTGGAGACATTTGGGGTTCAATCCTGGCACTTGCAGCATTCTATACCGTACTTTTAATTATCGAAATGTACTTGATGATTAAATTTGCTCGCTTAGGCCCAAGTTCTTTACATACTGGCAAATACTATTTTGAAAAATCAAATGCCGAGCAAGATGATATTGTTCTTCCACAACACGCATCTGGAGAGGTTCAATCATGATTGAATACGAACTCCTCAAAATAATCTGGTGGGTTTTGGTTGGTGTGCTGCTGATTGGCTTTGCGCTCACCGATGGCTTTGATATGGGCTCCATGGCAATTATGCCATTTGTAGGTAAAAATGATGAAGAACGTCGTGCAGCAATCAATACCATTGCTCCTCACTGGGACGGCAATCAGGTCTGGTTCATTACAGCTGGCGGTGCACTCTTTGCTGCATGGCCAATGGTATATGCAACAGCCTTCTCCGGCATGTACTGGGCATTATTACTCGTACTGTTCGCTCTTTTCTTAAGACCTGTTGGTTTTGACTATCGCTCTAAACTTGAGAATAAAAAATGGCGTAACTCTTGGGACTGGGGTTTGGCTGTTGGTGGTGCAGTTCCTGCTTTAGTTTTCGGTGTTGCCTTCGGTAATATGTTCCTGGGCGTACCATTTACCTTAGATGAAACCGTACGTTCAACTTATACTGGTAGCTTCTTTGTCCTACTTAACCCATTTGCACTGGTTTGCGGTATCGTCAGCTTATCTATGCTAAGTGCGCATGGCGGTGCCTGGTTAATGCTTCGTACTGACGGCGACTTGCATGCACGCTCTGCTAAAGCAACTCAATTGATGGGCGTGGTATTCTTAGTCTGCTTCTTGGGCGCTGGAGCATGGTTATATTTCGGTAATATTGAAGGCTATACTTTAGCTCAACCATTTGACACTAACGCTGTAGCAAACCCTCTTGCCAAAGAAGTGATTACCAATGGCAACCATGGCTGGATGAATAACTACTCAATTTATCCAATCACCATGATGGCACCGATCATGGCAATTCTGGGAAGCCTGATTGTGATTGCAGCTGCTGCGAAAGCCAAAGCCGGTTTAAGCTTCCTGGGCACATCCTTCATGGTAATTGGTGCAATTTTAACAGCTGGTTTTGCGTTGTTCCCATTCCTTATGCCTTCAAGCATCAATCCTGTCGCTAGCTTGACCATGTGGGATGCCGTATCAAGTAAAAATACACTCACTGTAATGACTGTTGCAGCCTGTATTTTTGTTCCAATTATTTTGTGTTACACCACCTGGTGCTATTACAAAATGTGGGGCGTGATTACCAACAAACACATCAAAGCCAATTCACACAGCTTGTACTAAGTTTTATCAGGAGAATGCTTATGTGGTATTTCGCGTGGATTTTAGGAATCTTGATGGCCTGTTTTGCAGGTGTGCTCAGCGCGCTCTATATCGAACATCATCAAAATCTGGATGAGGAGTAATAGCATGGCTGTAGTAATGACAACATCAATGAGGCTTACCGTTCATCGTCTGATTATGGCTGTTTCTTTCCTGTTGGCATTGCCACTTGCAGCCATTATGCTGATCCATCCTGCACTTATGCTGGATCAGCATGGTCAGTATAACCATCGTATGATCATGCTGATTATGTTAGGAATTTCAGGGGGATTTATTTATGGCGTAGGGTTTGTGCCTCGTTTCTGGTTATGGAAATGGTTGTTTAGCCCAGTTATCGCTTGGCCCCTTATGCTACTAGGCTATTATATCTGGCTGCTTCAGTAGTAAATTCTTATTTTAAAAAGACCTCATTTTGAGGTCTTTTTTATTGCGCCTGTTCGGCTATCCAATTCATAAAACTTTGCCGCTCTGCTTTAGAAGCTTTTTTCCAGAGTTCAATTAACTGCTGATCTGTTTGAGTGTTTCTACTGGTCATAGCAGTTTTTACTGTATCTACACTTGAAGCAGTATAAGTAGGCTCAGGCTGATGAACTGATGGCTTTATCTGCTTTTGGGTCAAATCAAAACTGCGTCCTAGCAAACCGCTACCTAACCAAGGTTTAGCTTCAGTATTTGCACCGGTCTGTTGCACAACCAGTTCATTTTTACTGTTATATAAAGCCACTGTTGGCTGAGCTGCATATATTTTTGCTGCTTCAAAAGACTGGGGTGGATTTACCAATGCCAAAGTATAAGTTTCACCATCTTTTAGATCTGGTGTCTGAACGGTTACCACACCTGATTTCAGAATGTCATGTTCGCCATTTAAATGTTGAAAGAACTGCCTATAGCGTATGCTTAAACTTGCCTTGCCTGCATCAATTTCATACGTACTTTCTTGTGAACGTAGAAAGTTATTTTTTACTTCCTGATCATTTACTGCCAATACATCAATAACTTCTGGCGCTGCAATAGTTACTGCAGCATATGCGACATTTCCTAGTGAAAATATTAAAGCTGCAATGGACAACCTTGAAAGCATAATAGGTACTCTACATGTTATATCTAAATTCTAGCTGCACTATGCTATGCATTTATGACTATTTTATGACATCTTGAACCTTAGATTTTAATTTTGATTAAATTATTAAATGCTAAGTTTTTCTTTTAATTTATTAAGAATGATCTATATGTTTAAAATAAAAAAAGAGTACCTACAGGTACTCTTTTTCAATTTTAGAAAGTTTAGTTAAATGTCTTAAAGCGTGCTGCGTCATCCATAAAAGTTTTTTCACCTGCCGGAGCCTCAATTGAACCAAATACCAGTTGAGCGCGTAATTTCCAGCTTGCCGGAATACCAAAAGTTTGGGCGACTTCTTCATCTACAATTGGATTATAATGCTGTAGTGAAGCTCCAATACCCTGTTCAGATAAAGCCGTCCAGACAGCAAACTGCGCAATTGCAGTAGAATGTTCTGACCACACTGGAAAATTATCTGCATAGGCGGCAAATTGTTCCTGCAAGCCTTTAACTACATCCTGATCTTCATAAAATAAAACTGTGCCATAACCTGCTGCAAAACTGCTGATTTTCCCATCAGTTGCTGCAAATGCTTCAGCCGGTACGATTTTACGTAAAGTCTCGCGTACAATTTCCCAGAATTTGGTATGAGATTCGCCAAACAGAATCGCAGCACGGGAAGACTGTGAGTTGAATGAAGATGGACTGTGCTTGATTGCCTCACGAATTGTTTCTTCGATTTTTGCCTGGTTTACGTTGACATTATTACCAATTGCATAAATTGTACGACGATTTTTAACGTGATTCATAAATGACATAATTTTAGTCCTTTCTGTACTTTAAAGACAGATAATCTGTTGTTTGTTAAAATCAGTTTATAAGAATCCGGGAATAACGTCAGCCTTAAATCAATAACATAGTGTTTTATTTTTGGAACAATACTTTAAAAATTTCTTAAATTTCTTTATTTCTGACTCTAAAATAAAGCAGATTTATTATTTTATACTTTAAAAAATGAAGAACTCCGCATTTAGCGGAGTTCTTTAAGATATAAGCCAGATCACTTATCAGTTTCAAATAAAGCAGCAACAAAAGCTTTGGCAGAGAATGGACGCAAGTCATCAATTTTTTCGCCTACCCCGATAAATCGGATTGGTACATGAGTACGACTTGCAATATTAAACAGCACACCACCTTTAGCAGTACCATCAAGTTTGGTAATAGTTAAACCGGTTAAACCAACAGCTTCATCAAACATTTGCACCTGATTAATAGCATTCTGGCCTGTACCAGCATCAACAACCAGCATAATTTCATGTGGAGCTGTCGCATCAATTTTCTGCATAACACGCTTAACTTTTTTAAGCTCTTCCATCAAATTACTTTTATTGTGCAAACGTCCTGCAGTATCGGCGATTAGCACATCAATTCCTTTAGCACGAGCACTTTCGAAAGCATCAAAAATAACTGATGCACTATCGGCACCGTGTCCCTGCGCAACCACCTGAACATCATTACGCTCCCCCCAGATTTGCAACTGTTCAGTTGCAGCCGCACGGAAAGTATCGCCCGCAGCCAGCATAACTTTCTTGCCTTCTCCCTGTAAGCGCTTAGCCAGCTTACCAATCGTGGTGGTTTTACCTACACCATTTACACCTACCACTAAAATCACATAAGGATTTTTATTCGGGTCAATATGTAAGGGTTTAACACGCGGCGCAAGCAAGGCAACCAGTTCTTCTTGTAAAGCTTTATAAAGTGAATGTGAGTAAATCAAATCACCCCGAGCAGTCCGCTCAGTCAAATTATTAATAATTGTCTTGGTTGCTTCTACACCAATATCGGCAACCAGTAATTGCTCTTCAACCTCTTCAAGCAACTCATCATCAATTTCCTTACCCCCGATCAGGATATTGACCATTCCATCTGCCAAGTTCTTACGGGTTTTAGTCAGCCCCTGTTTCATCCGGCTAAAAAAACCGCCTTTAGATTTCTCTTCATCTGCCTCTACACTCTGAATACTGGCAGTGACAGGTTGTTCTTGTTTTGGAGTATCAATAATGGGAACGTCAACAGCAGGTAAGCTAGGTAAAGTGACATCGTCATCCCCGATATCAGAATCAATCAAGAATTTATTTTGCACATTAGATTGCTGTTGCATGCCGATTCCTTGAAAAGCATCGCGTTAAAAAAGAAAGAGTTTAGCATAGATTCCTGACCGCGCATGATGCTTAGGCTAAGTCTCAACCAAAACTCAACAACTATGGCTTGCGTTAAAGCCCTGTTTTTTGAACAATAGAACAAAATTATACATACTTGACCGGAAATAATAGTGTCTCAAGTTACACGACAGTTCAAAAAACATCTTAAATCTATCTCTCCTTTTCTTTTTATATCTTTAAGCATTATGGCTGGGACAGTGGTGATATCTACAACCCTACAGGCTCAAACCACGACTGAACTTTCCAGAACAACTGTAGAAACCTCATTAAGCAACGGTTTAAAAGTTATTATTCGAGAGGACCATCGTTCACCTGTAGTAATGACCCAAATCTGGTATGGGGTCGGCAGTAGTGATGAGTCTGGTAATCTGCTAGGTATATCACATGCTTTAGAACATATGATGTTTAAGGGAACAACCAAAGTACCTCATAATGAGTTTACCCGTTTAAGCCGCATTTATGGCGGTAGTGTTAATGCCTCAACCTTTACCAATTATACCAACTATTATCAGCTTTATCCGAAAAGCTATTTACCACTCGCACTGGAACTTGAAGCTGACCGTATGACTAACCTGGTGCTTAAACAGGAAGACTTTGAGCCAGAAATTAAAGTCATCATGGAAGAGCGCCGGTTACGTACTGATGATAATCCACGAACTTTGGCTTTTGAACGATTTAAATGGATTACCTATCCTACAAGTCATTATCGCCAGCCCGTAATTGGCTATATGAAAAATCTGCAGAATATTCAGTTAAATGACCTGAAGAACTGGTATCACAACTGGTATACCCCTAACAATGCTATTTTAATTATAGTGGGCGATGTAAATGTGGAAGCAACTTTAAAGCAGGTAGAAAAATATTTTGGGTCAATTCCTGCACGTAAAACACCAGAACGTAATGATGTCATCGAATTTGACCGCCCAGGTTATCGACATATGGAGCTTTCTCTTCCGGTCCAAATTAATAACCTGTATATGGCTTGGAATGTCCGTTCATTAAAAACTGCCAAAAATCCTCAGGATGCCTATGCCCTTACCATTATTCAGTCCCTACTTGATGGCAGTATTTCTTCACGTTTACAGAACCGGCTGGTAAGGGATAAAAAAATACTGACTGCTGTCAGTGCAAGTTATGATCCTTTTAACCGCGGAGATACTCTTTTTAATATTACAGCCTTACCTGCAGATGGAGTCAGTTTCCAAGAGGCACAAGAAGCCATACAGAAAGAACTGGATCAGCTCAAAACTGAGGCGGTGGATTCCAATGAACTGGAACGTGTAATTACACAATTCGTATCTAGTTTAATTTACAGTCAAGATGATATCGCTGGGCAAGCTAAAATGATCGGGAATCTGGAGATTAATAGCTTAAGTTATCGCTTACTGGATAAACTGCCACAGCACTATGAAACAGTGACGCCACAAGATATACAGCGAGTTGCAAATGCCTATTTTGTCCGTGAAAATCTGAGTACGCTTTATTTATCTCCGCTTCCTCAAGATTCAAAATAAAGAAAGGATTGCTATGATTCATCTACGTATGCCTTTATTAATGGCCAGCCTTTCTCTAAGTTTGTCGGCAATTGCTGAAGTCAATTTACAGGAAGCTGACTTTGAGCAGGATAATAGTAAACTATATTCTCTTTCTACCTTACAAAGCTTACGCAGCATTTCTAAGAAGCAGGAATATCAGGCACCTTATGTACATGATCTGACAAATCGCTATAAGGTCCGTAGTCTGTTCGTCGAATCACAAGATTTACCTATCATAGATATACAACTCACCTTTAATGCAGGTTCGGCAAGAGATGAAAGTATAGAAAAAGGATTATACGGATTAGCAAATATGACAGCTAATCTGCTAGATGAAGGCACAGAGTTTTATACTGCGCAAGAGGTTGCAAATACTTTTGAGCGTCTTGGTGCGCAGTTCAGTATAAATGCCTATCGCGATATGTTTATTGTACGCTTGCGGGTTTTATCAGATCCAAAAAAGCTTGAACCAGCTTTAGCAATGATAATTCATCTATTGAATCACTCTAGTTTTAATAATTCAGGCATTAAGCTGATTTTAAACAATACCCAGGCAGGTCAGAAACAGGTTCAAGAGAATCCAGGCAGAATGCGGGATGTACGTTTCTATCGGAGTTTGTATGGGACTCATCCTTATGCAGAACCCACTCCAGGTACCCAGCGTAGTATTAGTAAAATCACCACTAAACACCTGAGAGCTTTTAGAGACACTTTTTTAGTAGCACAGAATATGAATATTGCTATTACGGGTAAACTCAATCAGCGGGAAGCGCTTAAACTTTCTGAACGTATTGCAGGAAATTTACCACAAGGTCAAAGAGCTCCAACACTTCCTGTTCCGGAAGAGCACAACGGTTTTAATATTCAACATATTCCATTTAATTCATCACAGGCTCATGTCAGCATGGGCCAACTGGGCATTACCCGTTTTGATCCAGACAGACTCGCCCTAGAAGTTGCTAACCAGATGCTGGGAGGAAGCGGCTTTAACTCGCTACTGATGCGTGAGTTAAGGGTAAAACGTGGTTATACCTATGGCGCTTATAGCACAATAAACTCAACTCAAGCCCGTGGTGTCTTTAATATTAGCTACTCCACCCGTCAAGACCAGCTGCTAGACAGTATCCGGGTTGCGCACAAAACGCTGCTTGATTTTGTTCAACAGCCACTTGACCAGAAACAGCTAGAAGAAACTAAAGCAGGCATATTACGCGCATTTCCAATGAATTTCAGCAGTAATGCCAGCATGAATGCACAGTTAGGTGCTATCGGGTTTTATGGTCTACCTGCCAATTATCTGACTCAATATTCCAAACAGCTGGCTAATCTGACCACCAAGGATGTAGAAAAGGCCGTAAAATTACATTTAAATCCTGAAAATCTGACTTTAGTTATTGTGAGTGAAACCTTGGACAAACAGGCTATACAGAGCATTTTAGAGCAAAACCTGAATTCACAGATAACATCGCCTGCGGCTTCTAAACCTATACCTAGCGCAAATCCTCTGCCGCCTGTGCCGGATAATGCTTCACCTGTGTCTGTTCAAACTGATACGCCCGCATCAATTTAAGATAATAGATGCGCTGAATCTTTTCAGTTTGTAATAGTTCAAGAGCCATTTTCTGAGTTTTGGGATGAACAGCCTGTTTTGAAAGTATTAAAATATTTTGATATTGGTTGGTGGCAACAGGTCGAGATAGACCAATACAAACCATTAAAAAAATTAGGCCCATAACAAGCAGTACAAAAATATCATAGATACGATCTAGTGTTAGAACTGCTTTAATTTTCTGGAAACTATGTGGGGATATGAGCATAACCTACCTCGAATAACAGGTAGTTTAAAGTGCTCGCAGGTAAAAGTACAAGTAAAGCAGTCTAATAATAGCGCAAGCTGTATATTATTAGACCGGTTCACCATTTGCATATCAATGCTCAGTAAAAGACTACCCGGATTACAGTGTAGTAGAGCACAGCAGCAACAATCGCCATTACTACAAATATTGCAAAAATACCGACTCCACGTTCTGAATCTGCCGGATGCAGGTCGTCTTCATCTGCAATACGTAAAAGTTCTCCATTATAAATTGAGTAAAAACGTACACGGTCATCATATTCATACTGCCGAGTAAAATCATAAACATGCTTGCGCTGTTTCAAACAAAAATTCCCCAAATGCACGTTCTGATCTAATGATGCCGCATCCAGATTACGCCGATGGGCATGTGCCAGTGCGACAATTTGCTGCTCAGTTGGAGGATAGTCAAAATGCAAACCATCAAGGGTATTATATCTTTCATTACTGACAGTTGAAGTATCCGCTATTATTGTGGAAGCCATAATTATTGTCCTCTTATTTATCTAATTTTCTTTTTCATTCTAATAAAAACATTTTTTGTTTAATGTTTAAACATGTAAGCTTGAAAAACAGAATCTTTACCCAATATGTACATTGACAAGTTAAGACTAATGTAATATTAGTTTCACATAGATTTGTTATTTTAATATTAAGACAATTTGTCTTTTATATTCGCAATCATAATTACAATAAGGAGTTTACTATGATTCAAAATATCTCTCATCATGACTTAGAACATGTGTACGCTAATGCTGTAAATACAATACAGTCTCAAATGAATTTTAGCGAGGCTGTACAGCAGCTAGAAGAAGTTGCTCGTGCAGGTCATGGTAAAGCGGCCCTTTTCCTTGCCGAGCTTTATTACCAAGGTTTCCGTGTAGAACGGGATTCCTTAAAAGCTCAGTACTGGCAAAAGATGGCCACGATGCAGGCTTAACAAAACGTCACCTAGGTGGCGTTTTTTAATACCTTAAAATAATAATTTCTTACCGAATATACCTAAAGCTTAAACTGTACTTTCATAATTAAACCTTACAATAGGCCTGACTTCGAAATTCTTATAGCCATGAATGATCATGAATACTTATAGCCAACTTCAACCTGCTTCTAAAGAACTTATAATTAAACTCTCTATTTTAAAAACAATGATGTATTGTGGTGTGGTCTGGGGCCTTTATAATGATGGCTGGGCAATCAAATCAGACCAGGAAGACTATGTTTTTCCTTTCTGGCTTAATGGTGTGCAGGCACACCGTTATGCTCAGGTACATTGGCCAAACTATACGCCACGCCGTATTACTCCGAAAGACTTTCAGAAATCACTATTACCGACATTAACTCGTCTGAATGTTACACCAGCACTATTTAACTCATCTAACCGTAAGTTTAAACTTTCTGCCAATCAGATGTGTCATTTTTTCTTTAGTGAATTAAACTGTGATGCACTTTAAAAAAGTGAATTCATAAGATAAGCTTCCTGAAACCTGTATATCTCGATATACATTTTCAGCATTTTTTAACGAGATTATTTTAAACTCTTTGCATTTTCTAAAAATCAGGCTAAGTTAAATTAAAACGATAAGTAACACCAAGGAATCATTATATGACTACTGTCTCTCAGGTTCTTCACAATAAAACAGAAAAAGCCATTTTTACTATTTCACCAGAAGCTACTGTACTTGAAGCGATTTCACTTATGGCCAACAAGGGAATCGGTGCATTAATCGTAACTGATGAACAGCGTGTCGTTGGAATTTTGTCTGAGCGCGATTACACCCGTAAAGTTGCATTAATGGAACGCTCTTCCTATAACACCACAGTGAGTGAAATTATGACCAATAAGGTTTTAACCGTGGGTCTTAATAATACTGTAGAAGATTGTCTTCAACTGATGACTGACCGCCATTTGCGACATTTACCCGTGCTTGAAGACGAGCGGCTGGTAGGACTGATTTCAATCGGTGATCTGGTCAAAGCTGCAATGGAAGACCAGCGTCTGATGATTGATCAGTTACAGCAATACATTTCAGGTTAAATTTAGAACTTTTAACAACCCTTAATTAAACAGGTATACATAAAGATACCTGTTTAATTATCTTAAAATGTAAAGATTAGAGACCCAGTTTTGCTGCTACATAATCTGAATCTTTATCACCCCGGCCAGAAAGGTTTACAATAATCCGAATCTCTTTAGGCATTTTAGGTGCCTCACGAATTGCCCATGCAACTGCATGAGAGCTTTCAAGTGCAGGTACAATCCCTTCCACGCGCGATAACGTCATAAAGGCAGCCAGACACTCCTCATCACTGGCGGTAGCGTACTCTACTCGACCAATATCCTTGAGGTAACTATGCTGTGGCCCTACTCCAGGATAATCCAGCCCTGAGGCTATAGAGTGAACAGGTAGTGGCTCACCATGCTCATCTTCCAGCACATAACAGGCCATACCATGTAGTTTGCTTGGTTTACCAAGTGTTAGAGATGCTGAATGCATAGGAGTATCTAAACCATGACCAGCCGGCTCAACTCCGACTAATTTAACATCCCGGTCATTTAAAAATGCACTAAATGCACCAATTGCATTAGAGCCGCCGCCTACACAGGCAACAATATAATCCGGATTACTTCCAAAACGCTCATGGGTTTGCTCTTTAATTTCCTTTCCAATAACAGACTGAAAATCACGGACCATTTTAGGAAATGGATGAGGACCGACAACAGAACCAATCGCATAAATAAAGTGATCAGGGTCTTTTAAATATTCTTCAAAAGCACTATCCACTGCATCTTTAAGAGTAGCGGTACCACGCGTTACCGAGACCAGTTTTGCTCCCAGAATTTTCATTTTTACAACATTTGGATGTTCTTTTTCAATATCCACCTGCCCCATGTGAATTTCACAAGGAATACCCACCAATGCACAGGCAGTTGCCAAGGCCACGCCATGTTGCCCGGCTCCAGTCTCGGCAATAACTTTGGTCTTACCCATATATTTGGCCAGTAATGCCTCACCCAGACAATGATTAATTTTATGGGCACCAGTATGGTTCAGATCTTCACGTTTCAGATAGATTTGTGCCCCGCCTAATTGATCAGACAGTCGCTTCGCATGAAATAATGGACTTGGACGGCCAACATAATGTGCAAAAAGATCAGCCAGCTCTTGCTGAAACTCTGGAGTATGACGTATTTCTTCATAAGCCAGATTAATCTGATCCATGGCCTGCTTTAGATGTGGTGGAATAAACTGGCCCCCATATTCACCAAAGAACCCCTGTTCATCCGGTAAAGCTACGCCATTGATTTGATGATTCATAATAAGTTCCAGCTTGTATACATTTTTAAACAGGGAGATTAACGTGCCAGATAGCGGGTCATCTCTTCAATTCCTTTAAGCGTCATTGGATACATGTGATCTTCAAAAATTTCCTTAATCATGGCTATAGTCTGAGTATAATGCCAATAACTTTCCTGCTCCGGGTTCAGCCAAGCTGTTTTATCGAAGTGCTGACGCAGGCGTCTTAGCCACACTTCTCCCGCTTCATCATTCATGTATTCAACTGATCCGCCAACCGATCTGAGTTCGTAAGGTGCCATGCTGGCATCGCCAACTACAATTACACGATAATCTCTGGCATAAGTATTAAACAGCTCTTGCGTTTCCATACGGGTTGAGGAACGCCGATAGTTATCTTTCCAGACATAGTCATACAGGCAGTTATGGAAATAAAAATATTCCAATGTTTTAAATTCGGTACGTGCGGCACTGAACAGTTTTTCACATTCACTGATATGGGCATCCATAGAACCACCCACGTCGAACAGCATCAATACTTTAACCCGGTTACGACGCTCTGGTACCATCTGTACATCCAGAATCCCCTGCTTGGCTGTCTCACGAATAGTACCGTCAATATCTAACTCTTCGGCAGCACCGGTACGGGCAAACTTACGTAAACGACGTAATGCCAGCTGCATCTGCCGCGAACCAAGGATCTGCTCATCATCAAGGTTCTTGTATTTGCGCTGTTCCCACACTTTAACTGCTGAGCGCTTTCGCCCCGGCCCTCCGATACGGACTCCCTCAGGATGATCACCGTAAGCACCAAACGGAGAAGTACCCCCTGTACCAATCATCCGGTTGCCACCCTGATGTTTTTTATGCTGTTCACGCAAGCGCTCTTCAAGCATTTTCATCAGCTCCTCAAGTGAGCCTGCTTTCTTGAGTTCTTCGCGCTGTTCAGGAGTAAGATGTTTTTCAAGCAGCTCCAGATCAAACCAGTCTTTTGGCAGTTTATGAACCTGTTTTAACAACTCATCCAGATCAATACTTTCGATCCCATCAAAATAGTCCTTCATAGCACGGTCAAACTTGTCAAAGAATCGTTCATCCTTGACCAAGATCATTCGTGCCAGCTGATAAAAACCTTCTTCATCAGCAAAGACTAACCCTTGCGCAACTGCCTGATTTAAATCGATCAGCTCCCGGGTAGTCACCGGTATTCGATATTTTCGTAATGTATAAAACAGCCGCACGAACATAGCAGGAGCCTCTTAACGTCGTGACATAAAAGCAAGACGTTCAAGAAGCTGCACATCCTGTTCATTTTTGATCAGGGCACCGTATAGAGGCGGAATTGCCTTAGACTTATCATGATGTCGCAAAATATCTTCTGGCATTTCATCAGCCATCAGCAGGCTCAACCAGTCAATCAGTTCAGAAGTTGAAGGTGGTTTTTTCAAGCTTGGTATCTGGCGTAGCTTGAAAAATATCTGCAAGGCTTCACTGACCAGAGTAGCCGAAATATTTGGAAAATGGACATTGATAATAGCCCGCATGGTAGCTTCATCCGGGAACTCAATATAGTGAAAAAAGCATCGACGCAAAAATGCATCTGGTAATTCTTTTTCGTTATTTGAAGTAATAATCACAATCGGACGCTGAATTGCTGTGACTGTCTCACCCGTTTCATATACGAAAAATGACATTTTATCAATTTCATGCAACAGGTCATTTGGAAATTCGATATCTGCTTTATCAATCTCATCAATCAGCAGTACACAGCGTTCTTCACTGGTAAATGCTTCCCACAGTTTCCCAGGCTTAATATAATTTGCAATATCGTATACTCGGTCATCACCAAGCTGACTGTCACGCAGACGCGATACCGCATCATATTCATATAATCCCTGCTGCGCTTTAGTGGTCGACTTGATGTGCCAGGTGATCAACTTTAAACCCAGACTCGCTGCTACCTGCTCTGCAAGCAAGGTTTTGCCTGTTCCTGGCTCTCCTTTAACCAGTAACGGCTTTTGCAGAATACGGGCCGCATTTACTGCAAGTTTAAGGCTTTCAGTGGCAATATATTGCTCTGTACCAGAAAATTTTTGAGAATCCAAAGACATAATTAAACCTTATTTTTATTACTTAAAGTGGCGAAGTCTTTTTGGGTGCCGTATAACGTGTCCACAGATACCCGATTAGCAGGCCAAGCGCAATTACAAACAAAATAGCCGCCAGATTGGACCAAACAAGCGGGTACTCTTTGGTGAGTACACCAAAGATCAGTCCAAAGGTTGCTGGCGCAATGGAAGCATTTGGCCCTTCTGAAACAGTCGGGGTGACCAGAATTGCAAAAACGATAATCCAGCTAATTGCTCCAACCGGCGCTGGAATACGTCTTGCGATATTAGTCCAGCACCATAAAATAATTAATGTACCAAGACCATAAACTGTTACAGCGATGCTATCTTCAGGAATTGAATCGAGCATCGAAAGTAAACTGTTCCAAACTCCTGAAAATTGATCAAGCACCACGCAAGCCCTCTGGTTCTACTGCATTAGGGTTAATTAAACCTTCTGGAGGCATTTGAATAAAAAAGCCTTTGGTTTGTAGGGAATCAAGTACATGTAATACATTTACCCGAGCCAGACGGCGCGTTTCAGATAATTCAAGATGCATTACAAAAGTAGCCCGCCCAAAAGCATGACGTAATACTTCAGGCACTATCTCAAGCGGATCAAGTTCCGAAGAGTCAGACTCGGCTGAATAATCAGGACGTGCAATATAAAGGTACATCTCATCTTTCTTACTAGATCTATAAATATCACAATGCATTTTTGAAACAGAACTCATAAAACTCAAATCAAAGCATACATGAAAAAGACGACGGTTACATTAGCCATCATTAACGCATCAGTCGTGTTTTTACTTAAATATGCCGCTCTTCGTCAATTCATATTTAGTTAATTTGTTACTTTTATCTGGGTCGATAAATAACTTTCATCCTGTTGTAAAATCTGGATAAGCGGCTTGGTTAATATTTCATAGCGCCAGCCCAGCAGATAGTCTGGCAAATTCTGCTCATCTCCATGAAAGACGACATGCTGATATAAAGAATTCATCCATTTTTTACGCAGTAGAACCTCTTTGGGTACTTTAGTCTCTTCAACAACTGTTTGAATCAGGTTATCTACCTGCTCGGCAGTAGTTTTTGAGGCCTGTTTGATGGGACGAGCCATACGTAATGGCCACTCTTCTGCTTTAGGCAAAAATTTCAGCAAGTCCAGAATAACTTTTCCATATTCACGTACCACACCGGCACGAATATCTTTAATACTTGCCAGCTGGAAATTATTACGTGGATTTTTCTCGACCAAATCAATCATGGTTGAGTTGCGTAGAATAAAGCTACGAGGCTGGTTAAGTGCCTTAACCATTTGCTCACGCCACACACTTAAATGTTGAAGCTGCATAAGCTGGCGACGTGTATGCCGGTAATTGCCCACATCCTGATACAGTAAATGTAGGGGTGTTTCCTCAGCAATTTCTTGGGTCAGGTGCTTACAGTCTTCAAGTACACACTCATACAGGTTTTTCTGCTTAAGTTCAGTTTTAATCTGTTCGGCTAACTGTCCCAAGTACAACACATCATTTGCTGCATAATGTAGCTGTTCATCCGTCAGTGGTCGAGCTAGCCAGTCAGAACGGGTTTGATCTTTTTCAATATCAATATCAAGCACAAGTTTTAAAGCATTCTGATAACTTACCTGTAAACCTTGGCCTAAAAAAGACAAGCCAACTTGAGTATCAAATACATTGCTTAGGCTATAAGGGCCAGCATAATGATAAATCAGATCAATATCTTCACTACAGGCATGAAAAATATTTTGCTGGGCCCGATAAACTTTTTTCCAGAAAGCTGTAAGGTCTAAAGTTGTACCATCCAGTAAAAATATCTGCTCTGCAATATTAATCTGGAAAACACCGAGTTTAGGCCAAAAGGTATCGACTTTAATAAATTCAGTATCAAGTGCATAAACCGGATGTTGATCCATGAGGTAGAGCACTTTTTCTAAATCAGTTTGCTGTTCGATAAACTGAAACATAGGAGCTCAACAGTAATTTTTTGTTCATATTAACAAGTTAGGGTTATTTTATATATAGGTTTCTACTATTAGTCTTTTGTCTAAATCTTTATTAATTCAATGTTTTTAAATAGAATTAATACGTATTAACTATTTTCCAATCAATTTGATTGGTTATATTTTAGATGATTTCTTATATTTACTTTGGAATTAGCCTTATTTAGCAGTGAGTTTTTTTATATTGTCATAGTTATATCTATTTTCCAGTGACAGAATGTACGACAAAATGCAGTTTTTTTAGCATTACAAATAAAATAAGCACTTATAAGTGCTTATTTTATTCGCATCCGATTGTGTAAAGCTTGGCTTAACGTATGGCTATCTACATATTCGAGCTCACCACCCTGAGGTACTCCTTGGGCAATTCGAGTTAGATGCAAAGGCAAATGTTTGGTAGCTTCAGCCAAATAATGAGCTGTCGCTTGGCCTTCTACTGTAGCATTGGTCGCCAGAATAACTTCTGTAATATGACCTTCACTCAAACGCCGGACTAGATAAGGTATACCAATCTCTTCTGGACCAATCCCATCAAGTGGAGATAAGTGACCACCAAGGACATGATATTTACCTTTAAAACTGCCACTTTGCTCTATTGCCATGACATCGGCTGGTGATTCCACTACACAGAGCTGCTGCTCGTCACGTTCAGAAGATGCACATATATCACACACTTCATTTTCTGTCAGTGAATGACAGACTTTACATTCATGAATATAGGAAGTTGCCTCATTTAGAGCATGAGCCAGTCCTGATGCACCTTCCCGATTTTTCATAAGCAGATGCAATGCCATACGCTGAGCCGATTTCGGCCCAACGCTAGGTAAAATTCGCAATGCCTGTACAAGCTGATCAAAGCGTTCACTGAACACGTAATATTAATCCTTAAAATAATCCGGCCAGGCCTGGTGGTAAGCCCATACCACTATTGGCACTCTTCATTTTTTCTTCAGAAATTGCTTCTGCCTGACGGGCAGCGTCATTAATCGCAGCAGCAATCAGGTCTTCGATCATATCCGGTTCATCCTGTAAAAGGTCCGGATTAATTTCAATACGCTTTACCACATTACGGCATGTCATGGTTACTTTTACCAGCCCACCACCCGCTTCTGCATGTACTTCCATCTGGGCTAGCTCTTCTTTGGCTTTTTTCAGATTACTTTCTACATCCTTCTGCATACGCTGGGCTTGCTGCATCAACATATTAATATTCATTATTACTCTCCAAAAAAATTTAAATGGCTAAATTAAATCTAAACCGCGCGATAAATCGCGAATAATGTCATCAATGTCTTCAAGGCCGACAGAAACCCGGATCAAGCCTTCGCGGATACCTGCTGCTTCTTTCGCCTCTGCTGACAATTTACCATGCGTGGTAGTCGCCGGATGAGTAATAGTAGACTTGGTATCGCCCAGATTACCGGTAATAGAAATAAATTGGGTCTGATCAATGACTTTCCAAGCCCCTTCTCGTCCTTTTTTTACCTCAAAAGAAACAATCCCACCAAAACCACGTTGCTGCTTGGCTGCCAGTTCATAGCCTATATGTTCAGGCAGGCCGGCATAATAGACTTTTTCAACTTTTGGATGCTGTTTTAACCATTCAGCCAGTTTTTGAGCACTGGCCGTATGAGCTTTCATACGCAGGTTTAATGTCTCAAGGCCCTTTAAAAAGATCCAGGCATTAAAAGGACTCATTGATGGCCCTAAAGTACGCACCATACCGAAAACGTCTTCAAGCAGTTGATGACCGCCAACCACTGCACCACCTAAAGCACGTCCCTGACCATCAAGATACTTGGTAGCAGAATAAATCACCAGGTCAGCACCGAATTTTAAAGGCTGTTGTAAAACCGGAGTACAAAAACTGTTATCAATCGCCAGTAGAGCACCATTGCTATGCGCAATATCTGCCAGAGACTGAATATCAGCGATCTCGGCCAGTGGGTTAGAAGGTGATTCTACAAAAAGCAGTCGTGTTTCAGGACGTAATGCAGCTTTCCAGGCACTTGTATCTGTTAAATCAACGAAGTCTACCGTTACACCAAACTTGGCAACATATTTTTCAAACAGCGATACAGTAGAACCAAATACCGCACGTGAACAGATGACATGATCACCTGCCTTTAGATAAGACATGACTACAGCCAGTATTGCCGCCATACCCGAACTAGTAGCAACGGCACGTTCTGCGCCCTCTAATGCAGCAAGACGTTTTTCAAACATAGAAACTGTCGGGTTAGTGAAGCGCGAGTAGATATTACCTGGAATCTGACCCGAGAATTTTGCTGCTGCTTCCTCAGCATTGGCATAAACAAATGAAGAGGTCAGGAAGATTGGTTCGCCATGTTCGCCTTCAAAACTGCGTGTATGGCCAGTGCGAATAGCTAAAGTGTCAATTTGATAATCTGGTTCGTCTGGTTGGTTCATGTCTGACTCAGTCCGCAAGACTGCCCTTGATAGAAATTGCCAACATTTTGAGCGTCCAGAGTATTTCTGGTCAAGGTAAAATGCATAATTATCGCTTAGTCTTCATACAAATCTTTTGAAATGAGAAATGAATGCCAAAAATGTTTACCTTAAAAGCCAGAATTCGACAGCAGAAGACCAGATTTTTTCATCTTTCACGCCGTGTACTTAACCCCGAGTCATTGGTTCTTTCCCAATCCACACCCTTTCATGTAATCAGCAAGTATCATGGTAGCCAGCTGCGTTATTATGCTGCCGCTCATAAACGCTACAAGGAGCCATTAGTTTTTGTAGCACCGCTGGCAGTCAATATGGCGATTTATGATCTATATCCTTACCGTTCTTTAGTACAGCATTTTCAGCTGCAAGGTTTTGATGTTTATCTGGTTGATTGGGGAACCTTCACATTTCAGGACCGATATCGCGATTTTCTATTTTTTATTGATGATTGCTTGCCGCACTATATTAAAACTGTCTGTGAACACTCGCAGAGTGAAAAAATTTCCCTGCATGGCTGGAGTATGGGGGGTATTTTTGCTTTACTCTACAGTGCTTTGGCAAAACAGAGTCATGTTAAAAATCTGATTATTTTAGGTAGCCCAATTGACAGTTACGCTTCGGGTCGGATTGGCAGGCTATTTGAAACAGTAAATCAGTTACTTACCAGACATGCAAAAATCAGGCACAGTATTGAAAATATTCCTGAAGGGCTGATCCATACACCAGGTTTTATTAATGCCTTGGGGTTTAAAATAATTGATCCGGCAGGCTGGTTAAACAGCTGTATTCAGTTATTTAAATATATAGACAATGAAAAATTTCTGAGAGAACACACTACGGTGCAGACATTTTTAAATCATATGAATGATTATCCTGGGGCAATCAATAAAGACATGATTTTTAAAGTCTGGCTTAAAAATCCACTGAAAACAGGAAGTATTCATTTAAAAGATCGGTTAATTGACTTAAAAAATATTGAATGCTCATTACTATTAGGTGCCGGCACCACAGATCAGATTGTGACAGAAGCAGCTATTCAACCCCTTAGCCAATTGACAAATAGTGCAGATGTTTCATTTACTGCTATTCCTGGAGGGCACATCGGTTTAATGTCAAGTCAGGCAAGTGCCAATGAATTCTGGCCAAAATTGACCGAATGGCTGGTACAACGCTCATCAAGAATAAAGGATACATTATGATTCAAACTGTGGCATTTATTGGTCTTGGAGCAATGGGCTACCGCATGGCTGCACATCTACCCAAACATTTTGATACTGTTTATGTCTGGAATCGCAGCTTTGAAAAGGCTGAACAGCATGCAGCTGAGTACGGTACACAGGCAGTAGATCTACATCAGGCGGTACAGGCAGATATTATCTTTTCCTGTTTACCTACTAGTCAGGATGTGCAGCAGCTTATTGATTCATTAAATATTAAAGCTGGCGCTATATGGATAGACTGTACAAGTGGTGTTCCTGCAGCAGCGAAAGAGCTGGCAATGAGTTTAAAACAAAAGGACATCGAATTTTTAGATGCGCCTGTCAGTGGTCAAACTATTGGTGCCGAAAATGCCACTTTAACCATAATGGTTGGAGGCGATGCTGCAGTATTTGAACGTGCCCTGCCAGCTATGCAGACCTTTGGCAAGCTGATTAAACATGTAGGTGACTCAGGAGCTGGGTTTGCCGTGAAAGCAGTGAATAATATGTTACTTGCAGTGAACTTATGGTCAGTAGCTGAAGGTTTTACGACTTTAAAAGCCCATGATGTCAATCTGAATCAGGCCCTTGAATGTATTAATGCCTCAAGTGGTAAAAGTGGCGTCACTGAAACGGCACTGCCCGCACGAATATTAAACCGTAGTTTCCCGTTAACCTTTGCTTTACCTTTGCTTGCAAAGGATACAGGAATAGCACTAGATCTGGTTAATGAAGCAAAGTTACCTGCCCCACTTCTTGCGCTCACACAAAGTCTGATTCAGGCAGCAAATCTGACAGCAGAGCCCGATAGTGATTTTTCCGCTGCTGTAAAAATGTATGAAGCCTGGACCAAGATTATTTTAGAATAATTTTATTTTCCTAAAGCAAAGCTTCATAAAAATGATATAACTTTTGGTGTAAATAAGGCATAACTTATAAATATAACGTGATAAAAAGCCCCTTTTTCGGGGCTTTTTATTGTCTTTAATTTTTGTTCATCTTTAAAAATTTTTTAGATTTATATATTTAATGGTTCTTCATTATTTTCCACAACTCGAGAATAATACTTTGTATCTCACAGTAATCCTTACTTAATTAATATCAAGTAAAGCTAATTTCAGATTAAGAAATTCAGAAAAACTGTTTTTCTTTAAAGCAGGTTTTCTTCAGCCATAGTGAAACACTCACCAGTATAATGAGCACTGGTACTTCAACCAGAGGACCAATTACGGTAGTAAACGCCACGGGTGACGCCAAGCCGAAAGTTGCAATTGCAACAGCTAATGCTAATTCGAAGTTATTTCCCGCAGCTGTAAAAGAAATGGCTGTGGTTTTTGGATAATCATTTCCCATCCATTTGCTCATAAAGAAGCTGATAAAGAACATCAATATAAAATAAATGATCAGAGGAATTGCAATCCGCAAAACATCCAGCGGCAAGCTCACCACATCATTTCCTTTCAAACTAAACATTGCCACAATTGTGAACAATAGAGCCAGTAAACTCATTGGGCTGATCTTTGGCAAAAAGATATTTCGATACCAAGCTAAACCTTTGGCCCGAACCAGAAGAAAGCGAGTCATAAAACCAAGAAAAAATGGAATACCTAAATACACGAGTACCGCATGTGTGATAGTCCAAAAATCAACATTGATCACTTGCCCCGCAACACCAAAATACGGTGGCAAAAAAGTCAAAAACAACCAGGCATAAGTACTGAAGAATAGGATTTGAAAAATGCTATTAAATGCGACTAAGGCTGCAACGTATTGATTATCGCCACAAGCTAGTCCATTCCACACCAAAACCATTGCAATACATCGTGCCAGACCAATCAGAATCAATCCTGTCATATATTCAGGATAGTGAGGTAAAAAGATAACCGCTAAAGCAAACATTAAAACTGGTGCAATAACCCAGTTCTGAACTAGAGATAAAATTAGCGTTTTCTTGTCTTTAAATACCTCTGGCAAAGCTGCATAATCGACTTTGGCTAAAGGTGGATACATCATCAGAATTAAACCAATAGCTATTGGAATATTGATTGAATCTATACTTAACTTATCTAAGTTCACAGAGACTTGCGGAAAAAACACTCCTATAGCTATGCCTAGCGCCATAGCAATAAAAATCCAAAGTGTAAGATTACGATCCAGAAATGATATTTTAGCAGGCACAATATTACTCTTCACAATAGTCCGGAATATTTGAAGTTAAGGGATTAAGTATCGGGTTTAATGCTATTATTTTTAAAATATCATGTGCCCAAGTTGGTAAATCAGGGTTCAGGCGATAATATACCCACTGCCCTTTACGCTGATCCAGTAGCATTCCCAAGTTTCTAAGCAGGGCTAAATGACGAGAGATTTTTGGCTGACTTAATTTTAATTGTGCCGTAAATTCACATACACATACATTTTCTCTGTTCATAACTAATTTTAAAATATTTAAACGTGTTGAATCAGCAAGGCATTTAAAAAAATCTGTCTGTTCCATCTTTTGAAATCTCAAATATTTACTATTGCGAATATACGTATATCCATATATAAAGGCAAACAATACTAAAGAGATCGAGTAACCTATGTCTCAATCCATCAAAATTTATCATAATCCGGAATGTGGAACTTCTAGAAATACATTAGCCCTAATCCGTAATACAGGGCAAGAGCCTGTAATTATTGAGTACTTGAAGACTCCACCTTTAAAAGCAGAGTTAATTCAATTAATCAAGAATTCCGGACTAACTGTACGTGAAGCCATACGCAAGAATGTAGCACCCTACAAAAAGCTAGACTTAGACAAATTACATTGGACAGATGAGCAATTAATCACCTTGATGCTTGAATATCCGATTTTAATTAACCGGCCCTTTGTCGTCACAGAACTTGGAACCAAACTATGTAGGCCTTCAGAAATAGTGCTAGATATACTGTCCGCACCTCAACGTAAGGCATTTAGTAAAGAAGATGGTGAATTAATAATTGATCAAAATGGCAAAAGAGTGAGATAAAATTCAAGTTCAATATAATAAACCAAAGTGAATACTTAATTTTTCACCAGGGACTCTTCAGAGGAAAGTGTTATTGAGCAAATTCCACTTTCTCAAGAATAATTTTGTCATCAGGTCCCACTTTTACAAAAGTAAAATTCTTGCCTGTGCTCATTTTATCAGGATAAAAAGAGGCTTTTGCGATTCTTTTTATATCATCGTTTTTGCCGAAAAAATTATTCCGGGTATTGTATGTCCAGTAGAAAAAACAGCTCATACCTATAAATAAAGTTATTAAAATCCTTATGTGCATCCGAATGAGCCTTATATAGTAGTAATTCGCAGTGACTTTATTAAGTAATCTGCCTTTATACTTATACGTTAAAAATATAAAGAGTAAAAGAAATTTATATCACTGATATATAAATAATTCTTTTTTATAATTTCTATTTCCTTTATCGGTTTTTAAATAATATTTCCCTTTATTCTTAACTTTAGTGCCGGATTATAAATACATATTTATCAGTTATAGCCCATATACCTATAAAGATCAGTAATTTTTCTGGTGATATAATATTCACATACATCACTATAAGAATGACTTTCGATATTTATTAATAAATACTTAGGTTCTGCTTTCCTAGCTTTTTCATTTCTTTTTGCAGTTTGCTTGTAGTTCCAAAGCTACTGAAAACCAGATTATCTTTATCTTTTAAAAAAGATATGAACAAAACAACTGTTAGATAGAGGTAGCTTTACAAGATACCATAATAGTTAATATACCTTCCGGGCCAAAGCTGGTCAGTGATTAAAATTCAAGATTTCGAGTAGAAGTGATTTAGCTTATATCAATATTTTTGCGCCGGGCAATAAATCCAAAGAATCAGAAGCTATACTTATAAGTAATACAGTAAACTGCCAGCAAATGGTCAATACAGATTTACCAGATAGGAAATACCGCACGTCAAAGTAGAAAAGTAGAAAAGTAGAAAAGTAGAAAAGTAGATTTCGGGCTGGATCTACAAATTTTGAATAAATAAATTTAAAAAAACATAGTATTGCCTATGCAATACTATGTTTGACTTACTAAGAATCAACCCTTTACTGAAGAGTCTTCCACTGCTGGTGAACCTCTTCAGCATTCTTATTGAGATGAACTTCACCATTTTCTGCTTTGGCAACCCAGCTTAACGGGATGACATGGTGCTCATTATTTTCGTCATCACTACGAGTCAATTTAATTGAATCTTGGCCTTCTAAATGATCTACCTTTCCAACTTGAGTTCCACAAGAAGCTATTACTACGTCATGTTCATTAATATTTTGCATTGTTAAGCCTTATTATTTAATTCAAGGGAAAAACCACTATAGCAACTTGCCAAATTTGAAGTGTAAATTAATAATGTTTGTATGTTGATCAAATATAGTAGATTTTTAAATTAGGTAATTTAGGGGGACAAAAGCTACAGACTATGAGATATGGGGTCTGGTTTAAATAGATTATGGACCTAAATATCAGTTTTAAAATTTGTGTTGATCGGCTACGTTAGGTCTCCTTATCGTTTTTAAACACTACTTTTTACCGCTAATCTTTTTTTATGATCAATTCTGGCAAATTTAAAACTCTTGAAAGCATTCCTTTTACGTGGATAAAAAGAAGCAATAGCAGCACTATCCAAATTTTTATGATGGGTAAATGCAGGAGCAGTATGAGAATACAAGCAAAAGAATAATACACTCGATACTATAGAGGTCGTTACCAAAAATCTCATGTACACTAAAGAATACTCAAATATTTAGAAAATTTTAGGAAAGTATAGTGAGCTTATACATTAATAAACTTACTATCAAAAGATTTTTTGGCTTGAAGACTACCTTTGTAGCTTTTAAAGGCTGCATAATTAAGGGTTATAAACTGAAGAAGATTAAGCTTGAATTATCTGCAACGTAACTCTTCCAGACATGATGAAAAAATATATGATTGCTCAGCCGGTCCGAAAGCTTGCTGTATAGGGCAAACTTCATTATTAGACTCAGACATGACATATAGTAATAATATGTCCTTCTCAATGGATGATTACCTTAATAAATCTGTTTTCTACTTTCTGATCCTAGCCAAAATAATGGACAGCACGTCCCTCTAAAGATAACGTAACTTTAATCTTTGGAGATTCAAGAAATGGCTAAACGTTTTAGTCCCGAATTTAAACAGCAAGCGATTGATTATGCACTTTCAAACTCCCACGAACCTATAGCTGCAATCGCCCAGAAATTAGGTGTGGGTTATTCAACTTTAGACAAATGGATTCGTGAAGCCAATCCAGTGGGTTCAAGCAAACGTCAACTTTCACCAGAACAACAGCGGATCTTAGAATTAGAGAAAGAAGTCAAACAGCTCAGGGAAGCCAATGACATCTTAAAAAAAGCGCATGTGTACTTTCTAACA
>NZ_JFCC01000047.1:0-25675 GCF_000582925.1 Acinetobacter sp. 1294596
GTGTAGAGAAAATTAAAACTGGCATTCCGATGATTGATAAAATGGCAATTATGGAAATTATCTGGTATGCGGCACAGTTTAAAGCAATTGCTGAGGGTAAAAAACCTAATCCAAAACTTTCTCCCTTAAAAGTATTTTTTAAATACCTTAAGGGAAATCTGACTGCTGTAGTTAAAGGCCAGATTAATTCGCGTAAATCGGCCTAGTTTATGTATATAGATGAGTGTATTGCATCTAGTGGTAAATAGTCCTGTCTTTAGGGTCTTTTAAACCTGAGGGCAGGCCTGTTTTATATTCTCGGTATGTAATGAAATAAACAGGCTGACGGGCTGATTCAGTATAAATGCAGGAAATAAGAAAAAATATCGAACTTATTCCATCCTGTTAAAAACTTGCCCTGATTACAGCTCTCATCACTGCATCAGAATAAACAAGGTTTACACACAAGAAAAAAAAGCCCAAGTCATAATGCTTGGGCTTTTTTATAAGATGCTGCCATCTTGAATATGGCGTCCCTACGGGGATTCGAACCCCGGTTACCGCCGTGAAAGGGCGATGTCCTAGGCCTCTAGACGATAGGGACTTTAAGTGAGGCATAGTTCTGAAATTGGCGTCCCTACGGGGATTCGAACCCCGGTTACCGCCGTGAAAGGGCGATGTCCTAGGCCTCTAGACGATAGGGACGTTTCAGAGGTGGGCGTATATTAGGGTGAATCCCCGGATGTGTCAAACACTTTTCTGGCATCTTTCCCTTAAAAATATACCGTTCGTATAAAAACAAAGCAAAATGCCAAATTTGTTTGAAATTGCTGCAAGATATTCTGATTCATGCTTTTGTATAAAAAAGAGCGGCATTTGCCGCTCTTAAGTGCTTTAGGTCGGCATCAAGACTTAGGATGGTAAAACACATAATAACTTGTATAGCATGCTGCAATAAAAAACAGGCATCCGAAGAAACTGATTCGCATGGATGGATCAAAAACCATACTGATACAGGTAATCAGACAGAAAACAAAACCTAGAATCGGAACAATAGGAAACAGCGGCGCAGCAAATGCAAGATCTTTAGCAGTTTTTCCCTGCTTATACCAGTCTCGGCGGAAGTTGAACATGCTGAGACAGATACTCATCCAGACTACTACCATGGTAAAGGCTGCGATTCCGAGCAAATTAGTAAAAATAGTTTCTGGGGCAAACTGCTCAGACAACAGACCCGGCATACCGCCGATCATGGTAACGATTACTGCAACATAAGGAATGCCGCGTGCATTTACTTTTGAAAATACTGCTGGTAATTGCTTGTTATAAGACAATGACCACATCATACGTGAGGCAGCAAATAAACCAGAGTTGGCCGCTGACAGCAATGCTGTGATAATAACAAAACGGATAATATCTTCAGCATAAGGGATACCAATGTGCTGAAATACCGTAACGAATGGGCTACTGCTTACACCCTCGGCTGCTAAACCTGCTTCCTGATGAGGTAGAAGTGCAGTTACCACCAAGATTGTTCCTACAAAGAAAATCAATAAACGGAAAATCGCTGCATTGATGGCTTTGGGTACATTTTTGGCGGGGTCTTGGGTTTCACCTGCTGCTACCCCAATCAATTCGGTCCCAGAAAAAGCGAAGTTCACAATCAACATGGTAGTGAAAATAGGAAACAGGCCTTCAGGGAACCAGCCTTGCGCGGTCAGATTACTAAAGAGTGGTGCAGACTCATAACCTTGGTAGCCAATTACACCGAAAATTGCCAGTAAACCAAACAGAATAAACGCGACAACAGTGATTACTTTCACCAGTGCAAGCCAAAATTCAGATTCGGCAAACCAGCGTGTGGAAATCATATTTAAGGTAAATACGAAGGCACCAAAAACCAGTGTCCACATCCACATGGAGCTATCTGGAAACCATTCCTGCATAAGAAGTGCAGCAGCAGTAAATTCGGTACCAAGGGTTACTGACCAGGTTAGCCAATATAACCAGGTAATGGTATATCCTGTTCCCGGACCAATAAACTTATTGGCATAGGCACCAAAAGAGCCTGAAACAGGCATATGTACAGCGAGTTCGCCAAGGCAAAGCATCACCATATAGGCAATAAGGCCACCCAGCACATAAGCAAGGATGGCGCCGACCGGCCCCGTTTGTGCAATGACTTCACCCGAGCCTAAAAACAGGCCAGTACCAATTGCGCCTCCCAGAGAAAGCATAACCAGATGTCGGGTACTCATAGCGCGTTTTAATGGCGCAGAATTGCCCTGATGCAACGCATCATTCGGAGAAGGAGATGACGGCATAGAGTTAAACGGAAAAGAGTAATGAAGCCGGCTATTTTAGAGAAAAAATGTAAATGTGCAATCGAAATAAAAAGCAGGAGAAATAACAGCAGAAGAATTGGCGTCCCTACGGGGATTCGAACCCCGGTTACCGCCGTGAAAGGGCGATGTCCTAGGCCTCTAGACGATAGGGACGTTTCAGAGGTGGGCTTATAATAGGGAGATTTTAAGGATGTGTCAAATGGCAGCTGGTATTATTTTTAACCAAATGAAAGCCTTACATCAATCAACTAACTTCTATGTTCGGGTTATAGGCAGATATACTTATGCCTAGGCCAGAGAGTTTAATTAGGCGATCAGAATAAAATAAAAGATGGCGTCCCTACGGGGATTCGAACCCCGGTTACCGCCGTGAAAGGGCGATGTCCTAGGCCTCTAGACGATAGGGACGTTCAGAAGGTAGCGGTATCTTATTGATCCGCTACCAGAGTGTCAAGCAGTTGAGGTGCGAGTTTGTTTAAAATATAGCAAAACAGCTCGGCAGTTTTCTGCGTGTCATATAATGCTGAATGTGCTTCTTTCCCGTCAAACTCAATTCCCGCCTGTAGACAGGATTTAGCCAGCACGGTTTGGCCAAACATTAAGGCACTGAGCGTGACCGTATCAAACACTGAAAAGCTATGAAATGGATTCTGGTTTTTAGTTCCACTTCGGTTAATAGCTGCCTGTAAAAAACCTAGGTCAAAATGGGCATTGTGGCCAACCAGTATGGCGTGAGTACACAGCTGTTCACGGCGGATATCATGAATAGACTTGAAGATACGTTTCAATGCAGTCTTTTCATCTTCTGCCATCGCCATACGCATCGGATTAAAAGGGTCAACCCCAATGAAGTCTAGCGAGCGGCGATCCAGATTAGCGCCTTCAAACGGATTAATATGTGCATGATAGGCAGGACCCGGAATAAATTTTCCTTCCTCATCATAGATAATCGGAATACAGGCAATTTCAAGTAACGCATCAGTCTGTGCATTAAAGCCCGCAGTTTCCACATCTACCACAACTGGCAGAAAGCCACGAAAACGCTGACCAATCACAGGTCGTGAATCTTGTGTCACACTTTTCTCCATTGAATGGTTTGACCGGCATAAAGTGGAATAATCTGTTCATTTTCCAGATATTCTAGGCTCGCTGGAATCACCTGCGGTTCTTTAACCAAGCTAATTGTTTGAGTATTACGCGGTAAGCCATAGAAGTCTGCACCAAACATGCTGGCAAAACCTTCAAGCCGTTCAATACGTCCTACCTGATCAAATGCCTGTGCATAAAGCTCAATAGCAGTAGGTGCACTATAGCAGCCTGCACAGCCACATGCATTTTCTTTAGCATTTTTAGAATGGGGCGCACTGTCTGTACCAAGAAAGAATTTCGGGTTACCACTAGTTGCCACTTCCAGCAGGGTCTGCTGGTGGGACTGACGTTTCAGAATTGGTAAACAGTAAAAATGCGGCTTGATTCCACCTACTAGCATATCATTACGGTTAAATAACAGGTGTTGTGGAGTAATGGTAGCTGCAACATTACGGTCCTGTTCCAGCACAAAATGTGCTGCTTCACTGGTAGTAATATGCTCAAGCACAACTTTAAGTGCTGGAAACTGCTTCAAGAGAGGAGAAAGTACTTCATCCAGAAAACGCTTTTCGCGGTCAAAAATGTCTACATGATTATGAGTAACTTCACCATGTAACAGTAAAGGCACCTGATATTTTTCAAGCTGCTCTATGACTGCATATACTTTACGGATATCGCTGACACCATTGTCTGAATTGGTAGTTGCACCAGCCGGATAAAGCTTGATGGCATTAACATATTCTGAATCTTTAATTTTTTTAACTTCTTCAGGTGAAGTGTAGTCAGTAAAATAAAGAACCATACGCGGATCAAAATTTACCCCTTCAGGCGCATGAGCCATAATCCGTTCACGATAGGCCAGAGCCTCATCAACCGTTTTTACTGGTGGAACCAGATTGGGCATGCAAATGGCGCGGGAAAACTGTCTGGCCAGATCAGGCACGGTACGTTTAAGGGCTAGGCCGTCACGTAAATGGACATGCCAGTCATCTGGTTGGAGAAGAGTGATCGTATTCAAAGTGTTCAGGCAAGAAAAATAAAATAGATGATAATCGATAAACTCTAAAAATGATAACGGCAATTATGGATAAAAGGCACAATAAAGTTCGTAATTTGCCCTAAGGGTATGCTATTTTTATAGAACTATAAAAACTATGCACGATGTTATGGAATATAAATATTACCTTACAACGTTGCAGCAACAAAAAGAAAAAATTGAAACTCTGGTCGCCCTACATTCTCATCGTACCAGTAGTTCGTTGCCGCAGGCACTTGAACAAGAGTTCTGGCAGCAGAATACTGAACGGGCCCGGATCAATATCTCACAATCTTTTGCTGCAGGTGTGTGGGCTTACCTTTTATTTACGGCTTTAGTGTTGCCAGGTGATTACTGGCTTTCTGGTCAGCGTTTTTTCTCTGCAGATTTCCTGCTGTGTATTGTTGCCATGCTTAATGGCGCAGTAAGTCTGTTAACCCTTTATGGCTTTGCTAGAAGTAAACTGCTTCAGCCTTACTTTTATCAGGCTGCATTAGGTTTAATGCTCTGGACTATTATTTCAAGCTGTCTGCTGAGTATGAGTTTTGCTACCCCTGCACTCAAGTATCAGTCAGTGATTGTGTTGTGTTTTATATATATGCTGGGGTTTATGATCAGTGGGGTACGGCCACTCCACATGCTTTTGGTCGGGACCCTGGCCGCGGTTATATCTATTTACTTACTGTTAGTATTTCATATTTCTTTTGAAGTGATCATTTTGAGCCGGGTACTGTTGGGAAGCTGTCTGTTTGGTTTTACTTTAAGTACCATGCTGATCAAGCGGGAACGTATACTGTTTTTAAATACCAAGCTTGCACAGCTTAATGAAAAAATTCAGTATATTCATGCTTCTGAACTTTTGCATTTAAGCCAGCATGACGAGTTAACCCAGATCTCTAACCGCCGTAATTTTGATGAGACTCTGGACAGTTTTTATAGGCAGTCACGTAAAGAAGGAACGCCCTTATCTCTACTGTTTATCGATGTGGATTTTTTTAAAAACTATAATGATTTTTATGGTCACCAGATGGGCGATAAAGTGATTTATAGTATTGCCAGAGCAATTAAAAATTCGATTCGGCACAGGGATTTTGTGGCCCGTTATGGTGGAGAGGAGTTTGTAGTGCTTCTTCCTGAAACCGAGGCGCATGGTGCCTATGCGGTTGCGTCCAATATTTATCGGGAAATTGAGCGGCTTGCTATTCCTCATGAACGTTCATGTATTGCCAGCTATATCACTGTAAGCTTGGGTATTACAATTTATAGGGGAGAAGCGGCTGTAACACAGGAGGCTTTGCTTGAGTCTGCTGATCAGGCACTCTATCGGGCCAAACAGTTGGGCCGCAATCAGATTTTCTATCAGTCAGTCGGTTCAACAAAAGTTGCATAACCATTAATTCTTATAAAAATAAAAGCCGCCAGAATCAGGCGGCTTTTAGACAGATTAAAAATTACTTCTTGTTATTTTCAAGCTGGGGTAAAGCTGAACCCTGACCCAATGATAGCAGGCCAGAGTCAGTATAAAGACCCAGTTTGGCGCGTGTATCTGTAATATCCAGATTACGCATAGTCAGCTGTCCAATACGGTCCATTGGTGTGAACATTGAATCACCTTTTTCCATAGTCAAGCGTTCAGCTTCATAGGTCAGGTTCGGAGATTCAGTGTTCATGATGGTGTAGTCATTACCACGACGCAGCTCTAACGTGACTGTACCCGTAATTGCTTTAGCAACCCAGCGTTGGGCAGTTTCACGCAACATCAGTGCCTGAGAGTCAAACCAGCGGCCTTGATAAAGAAGACGACCTAAACGCAGACCATTGATACGGTATTGTTCAATGGTATCTTCATTATGAATACCCGTTACCAGACGTTCATAAGTGATATGCAGCAACGCCATGCCAGGTGCTTCATAAATACCACGAGACTTGGCTTCAATAATACGGTTTTCAATCTGGTCGGACATTCCCAGCCCATGACGTCCACCAATACGGTTCGCTTCAAGAATAAGTTCCACCGGATTATCAAAACGTTGGCCATTTAATGCAACTGGCATACCTTCTTCAAAAGTCACGGAAACTTCTTCAGCTTTAACTTCGACTTCATCTTTCCAGAACGCTATACCCATAATTGGCTCGACAATCTTGATGCCGGCATTCAGGTATTCAAGATCTTTGGCTTCATGAGTTGCACCCAGCATATTTGAGTCGGTCGAGTAGGCCTTTTCTTTTGACATTTTGTAATCAAAGCCGTTATCGATGAGGAACTGTGACATTTCAGCACGGCCACCAAGTTCATCAATAAAGGTCTGGTCTAGCCAAGGTTTATAAATTTTCAGGTTAGGATTGGTAAGCAGACCATAACGATAAAAACGCTCAATATCGTTGCCTTTATAAGTTGAGCCATCACCCCAGATGTTGACATCATCTTCTTTCATGGCCGTTACCAGCATAGTACCAGTGACTGCACGACCTAATGGAGTGGTATTAAAATAAGGCATACCGCCTGTACTGATATGGAATGCGCCACATTGAATTGCAGCAATACCTTCAAGCGCAAGTTGCAGGCGGCAGTCGATCAAACGAGCTTTTACCGCACCATAATTTTCAGCTTTCTTTGGAATGGCATCATAGTCATCTTCATCAGGCTGACCAAGATTTGCAGTATACGCATAAGGCTCTGCACCTTTTTGTTTCATCCACAATAAAGCAGCAGAAGTATCCAGGCCACCAGAGAAGGCAATTCCGACTTTTTTGCCTACTGGTACATGCTGCAAAATGGTTGCATTATCAGTCATTGCTAGTCCTAACTATAAAACAGGCACCACGAATTGGCTGCCATTGAAAAATCTATAAACATTTTATTGTAACACTTTTAAACGAACATGTTTTCTTAAAAAAAAGACAAACTTTAAAAATTATAGGGGCGCTAAATTTATAATTACGCTTTTATGAGTTAACTCAGTTTATAAAAATTAATAAGGAGGTTTTATTTAGAGCAGAAAATAATACGGGCTTTTCTTGACTCTATTTCATCATATTTTAAGTTTTAAAAAATCTATAAGACTAAAGTTTTACAAGAGCATTAAAAGTACAGTTTTTAATACTTTGAATTTAAATATTCTATTTATTAAACAATATATTAAGAAAAAATAGAGAATTTTTATTTTAAATTGACTTTGCCAGAAATTAAACATTTTCTAATTTAAATTGGTATGACCAATTTTATAGATAAAATTTTATATTGATCTTTAAATAAGCAAAATTTAGGATAATTAAAGTAATTAAAAGATTTATTGTTCTTTAAAGTAAATATTGGTCTGACCAATTATTGTAGGGTTAGATCAATCAATATCTCGTGAGCATATCAAGGAGAAGAATGTGCTTTCACAATGGCAACAGATTTATGATCCGATGGGGAATTTATGGATTTCCAGCTTGGTCGCCCTGATTCCAATTATTTTCTTTTTTCTGGCATTGGCAGTTTTCCGTTTAAAAGGAAGTGTAGCGGGAACAATTACGGTGGTACTGGCTTTGCTGGTTTCACTTTTTGCTTATGGCATGCCGACCGATATGGCATTTGCCTCGGTAATTTATGGTTTCTTCTATGGTTTATGGCCAATATCCTGGATCATCATTGGTGCAGTATTCCTGTATAAAGTTTCTGTTAAAACAGGCCAGTTCGATGTAATCCGTTATTCAATTTTATCTATTACTGAAGACCAGCGTTTGCAAATGCTGTTGGTCGGATTTGCTTTTGGTACCTTTCTTGAGGGAGCAGCAGGTTTTGGTGCACCGGTTGCGATTACTGCGGCATTACTGGTCGGTTTGGGCTTTAAGCCATTGTATGCTGCCGGTCTGTGCCTGATTGTGAATACCGCACCCGTTGCCTTTGGCGCAATGGGTATTCCAATTATCGTAGCGGGGCAGGTGTCTGGTGTAGATACCATGGAAATCAGCCAGATGGTAGGCCGCCAGTTACCGTTTATGGTGCCAATCGTACTGTTCTGGATTATGGCCATTATGGATGGCTGGCGCGGAATTAAAGAGACCTGGCCGGCTGTAATTGTAGCAGGCGGTGCATTTTCACTGGCACAGTACTTGACCTCAAACTTTGTAGGGCCTGAATTGCCAGATATTACTGCGGCCATTGCGTCACTGGTGAGCCTGACAATCTTATTAAAATACTGGAAGCCTAAGCATATCTTTCGTTTTAAAGATGAAAACGACAGTCAGGTGGATGCCGAGTTGCTGGCTTCACAGAAGCAGAAATTCAGTATAGGCCAGATTGCCAAAGCCTGGTCACCATTTGTGATTTTGACAGCGATGGTAACTCTATGGAGTATCAAGCCTTTTAAAGATCTATTTGCTAAAGATGGCCCAATGCAGGATTGGGTGATTTCGATCAAGGTTCCTTATTTGCATCAGCTGGTTCAGAAAGTGCCTCCAGTGGTGCCCGAAGTTAAGGACTATGATGCTATCTTCAAATTTGACTGGCTCTCAGCAACCGGTACAGCAATTATTATTGCGGCGCTTATTACGATTGTTTATCTGAAAATGAAGCCACGTGAAGCACTGGTTACTTTTGGTGAAACAGTAAATGAATTAAAGACCCCGATTTACTCGATAGGCATGGTTCTAGCCTTTGCATTTATTGCGAATTACTCAGGAATGTCGGCAACATTGGCATTAGCCTTGGCCCATACTGGTAATGCTTTTACCTTCTTCTCGCCATTCTTGGGCTGGTTGGGCGTGTTCCTCACAGGTTCAGATACTTCTGCCAATGCACTGTTTGCAGCATTACAGGCAACTACTGCTCAGCAGATTGGTGTGCCAGAAGTTTTACTGGTAGCTGCCAATACCAGCGGTGGAGTCACCGGCAAGATGATTTCTCCACAGTCGATTGCCATTGCCTGTGCAGCAGCAGGGCTGGTAGGTAAAGAGTCCGATCTGTTCCGCTTTACGGTTAAACACAGTATAACCTTTACCGTAATGATTGGTATCATTATCACTCTACAGGCATATGTGTTCCCGTGGATGATTCCATAGGATAGAAAGAGGAAGTGCAGGGTGAAGGTCTCCGATAAAGTTATACAAAGTTTGTATCAGCTGATTGAACAGCAAGGAATGAAAGTCGGAGATCGCCTCGCTTCTGAGCGTAAGCTATGTGAACAGCTTGGTGTATCGCGCTCCTCATTACGGGAGGCCCTACAGCAGTTAAATACTCAAGGTACAGTGCAGAGCCGTTTAGGAGATGGTACTTATATTTGCCAACTGCCTGTTACCTGGTCACAGCATAAAATTGTTCAGCCTCTAAGCGGCCTGATTGACCAGGATCCACTTTACCGCTTCGATGTGCAGGAAGCACGATTGGTACTGGAAGGGGGAACAGCCTGGTATGCAGCTTTACGCTCTACTGCTGAGGACCGTATCAAAATTCATCACTTTTATGACCAGATCAGCCATTTCCAGTCAATTGGTGATCCGGATCAGGCTTCGGTAGCAGACGCCAAGTTTCATCTGGCGATTGCTGAAGCATCTCATAATTTGGTCCTGATACAGACCATGCGTGGCCTGTTTGATCTGTTGCAATACAACGTAGTGCTGGGTCGCCGTAAAGTCTATTCAGAGTCAGACCGGTTTGACCAGTTGCATTTACAGCATTTCAAGGTCATGGATGCAATTGACCGTAAAGATCCGCAGGCAGCCCGCATGGCAGTTTGTGGCCATATCGAATTTGTTATACAACAGGTACGCTCGATTGATGAGGAGGAAGCTCGTCATCAGCGTGCCAGTCGCTTAAACAGGATTTAAAATGATTATTTCATCTTCTAATGATTATCGTGAAGCAGCGCGACGCCGTTTACCTCCATTTCTGTTTCATTATATTGATGGCGGGGCATATGCGGAATATACCCTGCAACGAAATGTAGAAGACCTTTCCAAAATCGCTTTGCGGCAGCGTGTCTTAAATGACATGTCTGAACTGAGTCTGGAAACCAAGCTGTTTAATGAAACCTTGTCGATGCCAGTTGCTCTGGCACCAGTTGGCCTGACCGGAATGTACGCTCGCCGTGGGGAGGTTCAGGCCGCGGTTGCTGCAGAGAAAAATGGCATACCTTTTACTCTGTCAACGGTATCAGTCTGTCCAATTGAAGAAGTTGCACCAGCCATCCAGCGCCCGATGTGGTTTCAGCTTTATGTATTGCGTGACCGGGGCTTTATGAAAAATGCATTGGAGCGTGCCAAGGCTGCAGGTTGTTCGACTCTGGTCTTCACCGTAGATATGCCGGTACCAGGTGCACGTTACCGTGATGTTCATTCAGGCATGAGCGGACCTAATGCTGCCATGCGCCGCTATATGCAGTCCTTTATGCATCCACACTGGGCATGGAATGTTGGACTGATGGGACGTCCACATGATCTGGGCAATATTTCTAAATACTTGGGTAAACCAACCGGCCTGGAAGATTATATTGGCTGGTTAGGGGCAAACTTTGACCCGTCCATTTCCTGGAAAGATCTGGAATGGATCCGTGAATACTGGGATGGTCCAATGGTCATTAAAGGTATTCTGGACCCTGAAGATGCTAAAGATGCGGTACGTTTTGGCGCTGATGGAATTGTGGTATCTAATCATGGTGGACGCCAGCTAGATGGCGTATTGTCTACTACCCGTGCATTACCGGCTATTGCAGATGCTGTTAAAGGCGATCTGAAAATTATGGTCGATTCGGGAGTCCGTAACGGACTTGATGTAGTACGTATGATTGCGCTTGGGGCTGATTTATGTCTGTTGGGTCGTGCTTTCGTCTATGCATTGGGTGCTGCCGGCGGTGAAGGTGTAAATCACCTACTTGAGCTGATTAACAAGGAAATGCGAGTTGCCATGACACTAACTGGCGCTAAAACTATTCAGGATATTTCTTCTGAATGTCTGGTCAAGCGCATTATGGAGTAAAACCGTGTCTATCACCGCCTCTAAAGTCATACAGCAGTTTCAGCAAGTGGTCGGAGAAAAATTTGTACTTACCGATGAGCAGGAAACCCGCCTTTACCGGCAGGGTCGACGTTTTGGTGAAGGACAGGTTCTAGCCGTAGTAGCTCCCGGTAGCCTGATTGAACAATGGCGTATTTTACAGATTGCAGTGGCTGCAGACTGTATTGTAATTATGCAGGCCGCCAATACTGGCCTGACTGGAGGCTCTACACCTTATGGTCATGATTATGACCGTCCAGTAGTACTGATCAGCACCCGTCGGTTAGCCGGTATACAGGTTATCAATTCAGGAAAGCAAGTTATATGCTTGCCGGGTGCGACTTTAGATGCATTAGAAAAAGCCCTGTTACCCTTTAACCGGGAACCGCATTCAGTGATTGGTTCCTCCTGTATAGGTGCCTCTGTATTAGGGGGAGTGTGTAATAACTCTGGCGGTGCACTGGTAAGACGTGGGCCGGCGTACACCGAACTGGCCTTATATGCTCAGGTTGATGAACAGGGACAACTGCATCTGGTTAATCACTTGGGAGTAAGTTTAGGTACCCAGCCAGAACAGATTCTGATACGTCTGCAAAATGGTGAGTATCAGGAAAAGGATATTGATTACAGTCCGCAGCACCGCGCTTCTGATCCTCATTATGGTCATGACGTGCGTCAGGTTGATCTTGATACACCGGCGCGTTTTAATGCTGACCCTAACCGGTTGTTTGAAACTTCAGGTTCTGCCGGCAAGGTCTGTGTTTTCGCAGTGCGGCTGGATACTTTTGAAAAATTACCAAGTCAGGTGTTTTATATTGGAACCAATAGTCAGGATGATCTGACTGCAATTCGACGCTATTTACTGACACAATTGCCGCGTCTGCCGATTGCAGGTGAGTATATTCATCGGGTAGCGTATGACATTGGCGAGAAATATGGAAAGGATACCTTTCTGTTTATCGAAAAATTTGGAACTGCGCGGGTCCCTAAAGCTTTTGCCATGAAAGACAAAATTGATGGCATGCTGGAAAAAGTCAAAATCAGAGGATTAACCGACAAGGTTTTACAGCTGTTAACCGGCATTTTGCCACCCCATTTACCGCAGCGTATGGCCGAGTTCCGTAACCGCTATGAACATCATTTACTACTTCGTATCGAAGATCAGGATATAGCACAGGTAGAAAGTTACTTGCAGGAGTATTTTAAAATACACTCTACAGGCAACTATTTTCTGTGTAATGAAGAAGAAGGCCGTAAAGCTTTTTTACACCGATTTGCCATTGCAGGAGCAGCTATACGTTACCGTGATGTACATCGCCGGGAGGTCGAAGACATTGTGGCGCTCGATATTGCCCTAAAACGCAATGACCGGGAGTGGCTGGAAACCTTGCCTGAGTCAATGGAAGAGCAGATTATACATAAACTCTACTACGGTCATTTCTTGTGCCATGTTTTTCATCAGGATTACATCGTCAAGAAAGGGGTTGATCCATTGGCTATGGAGCATGCCATGTGGAAACTACTAGATCAGCGTGGTGCCGAATATCCGGCCGAACATAATGTTGGACATTTATATGTAGCCAAGCCTGCTTTAAAACAACACTATCAAAAGCTTGATCCAACCAACAGTTTCAATGTGGGCATTGGTTATACTTCCAGAAAAAAATATTGGTCATAAACCAAATTCTTTTAACTGTGCTTTTAAGAACTATTTATTAAAAGCACAGTTAAATTCTTCCCCGCAATACTTTTAAAGCCACCCTATATTTATATTTAAATTTTTAAAATAGCCTAAGCTTAAAATTGACGTTCAAATCTTTATCCTTCAAATAAACAGCCATAAACAATATAAAAAAATCAGTTAAAGTAGATGCAACAAATTGCAAAGCCCACTAATTACAAGGATATCCTATGACCAGCTATGCAAATATTTTAAAGCCATTAGATTTGGGATTTACTACAATTAAAAACCGGATAGTAATGGGGTCTATGCATACCGGGCTGGAAGACCGTTTTTATCATTATCCGAAGCTTGCGGCCTATTTTGCCGAGCGTGCCAAAGGTGGAGTTGGACTCATTATTACCGGAGGTATAGCACCTAATCGAGAGGGCTGGCTATCGCCAATGGGAGGCACCATGAACAGTCTGGCCGACATTCCCCATCACCGGTTGGTCACTCATGCTGTACACAAACATGGCGCTAAAATTTTGCTTCAGATTCTGCATTCTGGGCGTTACGGTTATCAGCCACTGGTCGTTTCTGCCAGTCCGGTTAAATCACCTATTTCCCTGTTTAAACCACGAAAAATGAGTGAGCGTAATATCCTGAGTACTATTAAGGATTATGCACATGCTGCCAACCTTTCAAAAAAGGCCGGTTATGATGGAATTGAAATTATGGGCTCGGAAGGGTACCTGTTAAACCAGTTTATGAGCCGGCATGTCAACCAGCGTCAAGACCGATGGGGCGGCACACTGGAAAACCGGATGCGGTTTTCACTTGAAATTGTAAAAGCTATCCGTGAGGCAGTGGGGGAGAAATTTATTATCTGTTTTCGTTTATCAATGCTGGATCTGGTTGATAATGGTAATACCATGGATGAAGTCATCCAGATTGCCCAGGCGTTAGAAAAAGCAGGTGTAACTTTGCTAAATACTGGGATTGGCTGGCACGAAGCGCGCATTCCCACCATTGTTACCTCTGTACCGCGTGCTGCTTTCGTCGATTATACCGCTGAAGTGAAGCAGTATGTGAATATACCGGTCATTGCCTCAAACCGTATTAATATGCCGGAGACTGCCGAAATCATTCTGGCTGAAGGAAAAGCCGATATGGTACAAATGGCACGCCCATTTCTGGCTGACCCTTTTTGGGTAGATAAAACTGCTACAGACCGTGTCAATGAAATTAACACTTGTATTGCCTGTAATCAGGCCTGCTTGGACCATACATTTAAATGGCAGCGTGCAACCTGTTTGGTCAATCCGCGGGCAGCTTATGAAACAGAACTGGTCTACGTGCGTACAAAAAAACCTAAGCGGATTGCTGTAGTGGGGGCTGGGGTTGCCGGAATGTCTGCGGCTACAGTTGCTGCGGGACGAGGGCACCAAGTGACTTTATTTGAAGCAAGTGATGAAGTCGGGGGACAGTTTAATTTAGCCAAAGTTGTGCCAGGCAAAGAAGAGTTTCATGAAACCATTCGCTACTTTAAGGTTCAAATTGAAAAAACCGGCGTAGAGCTTCGCTTAAATACCCGTATAAATCGTGAACAGCTTGAACGTGAAGGATATGATGAAATTGTGGTTGCCACAGGTGTTATACCGCGTCAGCTTAAAATTGCTGGCAGTGAAGCACCGCAGGTTTTGTCTTATGCAGAAGTGCTTAAGGGCGCAAAAGTGGGATACAGGGTTGCAGTGATAGGAGCAGGAGGAATTGGTTTTGATGTTTCTGAATTTTTACTCAAACCTGTCTCACAGCCTCAGCCACAACCTTTAACTGAATGGCAACGTGAGTGGGGCGTAGATTCAGAATCTCATTACCATACGGAAGGTGGAATGGTTTCGGCCGAATTGGAAACACCCGTTCGGGAAATTTATTTACTGCAGCGCAAACCTACGCCCTTAGGTGCAGGGCTTGGTAAGACAACAGGCTGGGTGCATCGTGCACAACTCAAAAAGCATCAGGTACGTATGTTGCGCGGTGTAAATTATAAAGCAATTACTGATGAAGGCTTATGGATTTCTCACGATGGGCATGACCAGCTGCTCCGTGTCGATACGATTGTAGTATGCGCTGGACAGGAATCAGTTAAAGATTTGATGCCACAGGGTGGAAAGAAAGTGCTGGCTAACTATCACATTATTGGAGGAGCAAAGCTGGCAGCAGAGCTTGATGCCAAGCGTGCCATTCGTGAAGGAGCTGAATTGGCTGCAAAGCTTTAACTAAATGATGAAACAATAGACATTTGACTATAAAGCACTAAAATTTTTCTTGAATAAAATGAAGAGGCTTTGTATTCTTAGCGGCATGGAAGCGTGGCAGAGCGGTTTAATGCACCGGTCTTGAAAACCGACGAGGGTTCACGCCCTCCGTGAGTTCGAATCTCACCGCTTCCGCCAGATATTTAAATAAGCCCTTGTATTTACAAGGGCTTATTTTTTTAACTATAGTTTCTTTATGTGTCTCATATAAAAATTTAAAGCAGGCATACTTTTTTGTATCATATTTAGAGCATAAAAGATGTGGTTTAAAAATTTTACCTAAAGCATTAACTTTTAAAGCTGATGCAATTTATAAAAGTTTCAACACTAAGCACTCTAATAAAGTTATTAAACTTTCTTTATAGATTTAAGAGTAAAAATAACGTAAATTTTTTTAAATAAAGTCATATTTAGGTTTTATAGGTAGAGAGTAAAATACTCGTTTCACTATTATAGATACCTGAAATATTACGAATCCGTTCCAGTACTTTATCAAAATTCTCAAGAGTATCTGACTGTAATTCGACCAATATATCCCACTTTCCATTGGTTGTATGAAGACGTTGCACTGCTGACTCTAAACGTAATTCGCGAATGACCGCCTGAGCCTTAGTTCCTTCAACCATAATATTCATCCATGCACGGATCACATTTTTCTCTGCATTTGGGCGAAAACGTACCGTGTAGCCTGTGATAGTGCCTGAAGCCTCCATATATTCAATTCTCTTTTGAACAGTAGCTCTAGAAACACGCGCTTTTAGGGCTAAATCTGTAATAGACATTCTCGCATTATCTTTAAGTAAACCTAAAATAATATGGTCAATATTGTTCATTTTGATATTGGGTATTAGCAAATTGATAAAAATTAAATCATTTTAATATTTATAAATAATTTTTTGAATCAATTTGTTTATTAATAATAGTGCAAACATAAAGTCCCGAAAAGTTTTAGCTAGATCACTTGAAGTATTAAGCGTTCTTAAAAGGGTGCTGAATTACAAATAAGTTCTCAAGTACCGGGAATCTTGAGACAACAGGGACAATGGATTAATTAAGGAACAGATGATGTCTTTATCGTATACGGATCAGAATAATGGTGCTTGGCAAACTTACCTTACTCAAATTGACCGGGTAGCGCCCTATTTAGATGCTGATTTAAGTAATTTTATTAATACTCTTAAAAGACCAAAGCGTACTCTGATTGTTGATGTTCCAATTGTTATGGATGATGGGACAATTCGTCATTTTGAAGGTTACCGTGTACAGCACAATCTTTCACGTGGACCAGGTAAAGGTGGTATTCGTTATCATCAGGATGTTGAATTAAATGAAGTTATGGCCTTATCTGCCTGGATGACGATTAAAACTGCGGTATTGAATCTTCCATTTGGAGGTGCTAAAGGGGGAATTCGAGTCAATCCTAAAGAACTTTCACTACGTGAACTGGAACGTTTAACTCGTCGCTTCACCAGTGAGATCAGTTCAATTATTGGTCCTCAAATTGATATTCCTGCTCCAGATGTAGGTACGAATCCTAATATCATGGGCTGGATGATGGACACCTACTCAAGCATTAAAGGGCACACTGTAACAGGTGTCGTAACAGGCAAACCTGTACATTTAGGCGGTTCTCTCGGACGTGTACGGGCTACCGTCGGGGCGTATTTGTAACGGGGCTGGAAGTAGCCAAGAAAATTCAGCTGCCTGTTGCAGGTAGCAAAGTCGCTGTGCAAGGCTTTGGTAATGTAGGAAATGAAGCAGCTTATCTGTTTAGTCATGCTCAAGCCAAAATTGTTTGTGTTCAAGACCATACAGGCACAATTTTTAATCCCGAAGGTTTAAGTGTTAAAGCATTACAAAAACATGTCACAGAGCATGGAGGCGTAATGGGCTTTGCTGAAGCTCAGGTGATTGCAGATGAAGATTTCTGGGATGTCGATATGGATATTCTTATTCCTGCGGCACTAGAAGGTCAGATTACAGTGGAACGGGCACAACGGCTTAAAGCTAAAATTGTTCTGGAAGGCGCTAATGGCCCGACCTATCCCGAAGCAGATGATGTTTTCGTGAGCCGTAATATTGTAGTGGTGCCAGATGTCATCTGTAATGCAGGTGGTGTAACGGTGAGCTATTTCGAATGGGTTCAGGATATGGCGAGTTACTTCTGGAGTGAGGAAGAGATTAACGAGCGTCTTGATAAATTAATGATTCAGGCCATCGCTGATGTCTGGAATACAGCAGAAAATAAAGCATGTAGCTTGCGTACAGCAGCTTATATTCTCGCATGTGAACGTATTTTAAAAGCACGTAAAGAACGCGGTATTTTCCCTGGATAAGTCAGTTTCATAAAGTCAGAGCCAAATATAAAACAGGAAGTGGGTAAATAAAATGAATGACGTAGCGATTACACGTAGCAACTTTAATGACTGGATGGTTCCAGTTTTTGCTCCAGCAAATTTTATTTTAGTTCGTGGGGAAGGTTCTCGTATCTGGGATCAAGACGATAAAGAATATATTGATTTTGCCGGTGGTATCGCGGTAAACGCTTTGGGCCATGCACATCCTGTAGCAGTCAAAGCCTTAACTGAACAAGCACAAAAGCTGTGGCATATCGGCAATGGTTATACCAACGAGCCGGTATTACGCCTTGCAAAGCAACTGGTCGATAATACCTTTGCTGACAAAGTGTTTTTCTGTAACTCAGGGGCAGAAGCCAACGAAGCAGCGTTGAAACTGGCCCGTAAAGTCGGTTTGCTCAGCGGCAATGCAAACAAGAACCAGATTGTTGCCTTTAAAAACGCCTTCCACGGCCGTACTTTATTTACGGTCACGGCGGGGGGGCAGCCAAAGTATTCTCAAGACTTTGCACCCTTACCAGGAGGCATTGAACATACGGCATTTAATGACCTTGAAGCAGCCAAAGCCGCGATCACTGAAAATACCTGTGCCGTGATTGTTGAACCGATTCAGGGTGAAGGCGGTGTGCTGCCAGCAGATATCGAATTCCTGAAAGGCTTACGCGCACTATGTGATGAAAAAGGTGCTGTACTGATTTTTGATGAAGTACAAACGGGCGTTGGCCGTACCGGTTCGCTTTATGCTTATATGAATACAGGCGTAACGCCTGACATTCTGACCACGGCAAAAGCATTAGGCGGTGGTTTCCCGATTGGTGCCATGATCACCACAGATCATTATGCCAACATGTATGCAGTGGGTGATCACGGTACCACCTATGGCGGCAACCCATTGGCCTGTGCAGTGGCGGGGGCGGGATTTGAATTTTTCAATACACCAGAAGTGTTAGACGGCGTAAAACAACGTCATCAATATTTCATTGATGCCTTAAATAAAATCAATGCGCAATATGGCCTGTTCAAAGAAATCCGTGGTCAGGGCTTATTAATTGGCTGCGTGCTGAAAGATGAACACGCAGGTAAAGCCAAAAATATTGTGACACTGGCCGGTGAGGAAGGATTACTGGCTTTGGTTGCTGGAGCAGATGTTGTACGTTTCACACCATCATTGATCATTCCTCAACAGGATATTGATGAAGGCCTGAACCGTTTCGCCCGTGCACTTGCACGTCTTTAAATCTTTTGTGAGCATCTAACCATGATGATTGTTAGACATGCAGCGCATCGGGATTTAGATGATATTTATCGTTTGGCGCAAAGAGCCGGTGAAACAGGGATTGGTCTGACTTCCTTACCACAAAATCGAGACATTCTAGCTGAACGTATTACACGTACCTCGCGTACTTTAGCGGGTCTGACCGAAAAGTGTGAGGCAAGTTATCTGTTTGTACTCGAAGACACCAGCCTGCAGAAAATTGTAGGTGTAAGTGCTATTGAAGTGGCAGTGGGGCTAAAGGAACCTTTTTATAATTTTCATGTGGCGAAGCAGGTCCATGCATCTAAAGCATTAAATGTTTATAAAACTTTAGATACCCTGTTTTTAAGTAATGATCATACAGGGTGTAGTGAGCTTTGCACCTTATTTCTTGATCCTGAATACCGTAAAAACCAGAATGGAAAATTTTTATCTAAAGTCCGTTTTCTGTTTATTGCGGCGTTTAGAACACATTTTGAAGAGCGGCTGATTGCAGAGATGCGAGGTTTTTCGGATGAAAAGGGTTACTCGCCATTTTGGGATGCATTAGGCCATCACTTTTTTGATATGGACTTCGCTGCTGCCGATTATTTAAGTGGGACCGGACAAAAAGTATTTATTGCTGAATTAATGCCTAGATTTCCGGTCTATGTCGATTTACTTGGCGCAGAAGCTCGGAAAGTTATTGCAGAGGTCCATCCACATACTTTACCGGCTGCAAAGGTATTGATGTCAGAAGGGCTTAAATATCAAGGTTATGTTGATATTTTTGATGCAGGTCCTACTTTGGAAGCCAATATTGCTGACTTACGCGCAGTCAAAGAAAGTCGTGTATTGAAGATAAAAATTACTGAGCAGGTCGAAATATCAAATAAACAGTATCTGGTTGCAAATGATCAATATGCAGATTATCGCGTATTACTCATTAATAACCAGCTATTAGCTACCGATATCTTATTGGTGACGCCACAGCAGGCTCAAGCACTTAATGTCCAGGAACGGGATGAAGTGCGAGTTTTAGCATTAGAAAAAATGGAGAATAACTAATGTCACAAGGTGCATTATTCATTAATGATACCTGGATTCAGGGACAAGGGCCTGCGTTCAGTAAAAAAAATCCTGTCAGCAATGAGCAAATTTGGGCAGGGCATGAAGCCAGCCAGGCCGATGTTGAGCAAGCTTGTCATGCTGCTCGGCAGGCATTTCCAGCTTGGGCACGCTTAGCCTTAGAAGAACGAATTGCCATTATTGAGCGTTTTGCCGGCTTATTAGAACAACATAAAACCCAACTGGCTGAAGTGATTAGTCAGGAAACCAGTAAACCGCTATGGGAAACCTTAACCGAAGTACAATCAATGATCGGTAAAGTGGCGATTTCAATCCGCGCTTATCATCAACGGACTGGTTTTAGCGAAACTGAAATGCCAGATGGGGTGGCGTCGTTACGTCATCGTCCTCATGGCGTGCTGGCTGTATTTGGCCCGTATAACTTCCCGGGTCATTTACCAAATGGTCATATTGTTCCTGCACTGATTGCCGGCAATACCGTGGTGTTTAAACCAAGTGAACTCACCCCTTGGACTGCGGAAGAAACTGCAAAATTATGGCAACAGGCCGGTTTACCCAAAGGTGTACTGAACATCGTACAAGGTGGGCGTAGCACGGGTGAAGCACTTGCAGCAGCTGAACAAATAGATGGTTTACTGTTCACAGGCAGCGCCAACACAGGTTATCAATTGCATAAGCAAATGGCTGGTGCACCTGAAAAAATTCTTGCTTTGGAAATGGGCGGTAATAATGCCCTGATTATTGATGAAGCAACCGATATTGATGCGGTGGTGAATTTAGCCATTCAATCGGCTTTTGTTTCTGCGGGACAACGTTGTACCTGTGCACGCCGTATTATCGTTAAACAGGGTGCCAATGGGGATGCCTTCATTCAACGTTTTGTTGAAGTCGCTAAAAACTTGGTGGTTGGTGTCTGGAATGCTGAACCACAACCCTTTATGGGCGGGGTGATTTCTGCACATGCCGCGGAACAGATGCTGGCAGCACAAAGCAAACTGATTGCTCTAGGTGCAAAAGCATTGTTGGAAATGACGCGTCCACAAGCAGATAGTTCATTGCTCACCGCAGGCATTTTAGATGTAACCCAGGTTACCGATATTCCTGATGATGAATACTTTGGCCCGCTCACCACGATCTATCGCTATAACAGCTTCCATGAAGCCTTAAATATTGCCAATAACACCCGCTTTGGTTTGGCCGTAGGGCTGGTGTCACCTGACCGTGATTTATTTGATCGTGTATTGATTGAAGGGCGGGCAGGCATTGTGAACTGGAATAAGCCATTAACAGGTGCATCAAGTGCGGCACCGTTTGGTGGGGTGGGCGCATCGGGCAATCACCGTGCCAGTGCGTTCTATGCCGCAGATTATAGTGCATGGCCGATGGCTTCCCTGGAAAGTGACAGTGTGAGCTTACCCTCAAAATTGTCACCGGGCATTGTGCTGTAAGACGGACCACATCAGGACACATGGAGAAAAAAATGTCAGGTTATGAAATCAACTTTGATGGTCTGGTTGGGCCGACACATCATTATGCAGGTCTGTCTTTTGGCAATGTCGCATCAACTAAAAACCGTAATAATGCATCCAATCCGAAATTGGCCGCAAAACAAGGCTTGAAGAAAATGAAAGCGCTGGCGGATTTGGGACTCAAGCAAGGCGTGTTTGCCCCACAAGAGCGCCCACATGTGCCAACGCTGCGCCGTTTGGTTTTAGCGGCAGTGATATTGACGTGATTACCCAAGCCATACGCACTGCTCCAGCATTGTTATCATCATTGAGCTCGGCTTCCTCCATGTGGACTGCGAACTCGTGTACGGTGTCGCCATCGGCAGATAGCGCGGATGGTCGCATGCATTTTACTGCGGCAAATCTGAATAATAAGTTCCATCGATCAATTGAGCATCATACGACCACACGTATTTTGCAAGCAATGTTCAACAATGAGGTATATTTCGCGCACCATGAAGCATTGCCTGAAGCAGCACTGTTCGGTGATGAAGGTGCAGCCAATCATAACCGTTTAGGTGGTGCATATGACCAGGCAGGTGTACAGGTGTTTGTTTATGGTCAGCAACAGCTCGGTGGAACCGTTGCACCGCAGAAATTCCCTGCACGTCAAACCCGTGAGGCGAGTGAAGCAATTGCGCGTTTACATCATTTAGATGCGAAACGCACGGTGTTCATTCAGCAAAACCCGGATGTGATTGATCAGGGGGTATTCCATAACGATGTGATTGCGGTGAGTAATCAGCAGGTTCTCTTTCATCATCAGCAGGCATTCTTAAATCAAACTGATGCATTGCAGGAAATCCGTGAAAAAATGGCAGGGATTGGGCAAGAGTTTGTGTCGATTGAAGTACCTGAAATTCGAGTCAGTGTTGCTGATGCGGTATCGACCTATTTGTTCAATAGCCAGATTCTGACCCGTGCGGATGGCGGCATGAGTATTGTGGTACCGGAGGAATCTCGCCAGAACAAAGCAGTTTGGGACTATTTGAATGACATGATTCAAATGGGTACGCCAATTGATGACATCAAGGTGTTTGATCTGCGTGAAAGTATGCGAAATGGCGGTGGTCCTGCATGTTTACGCTTACGTGTGGCGGTGAATGAGGCGGAACTTGCTGCGATCAATCCAAACCTGTTTATGAATGATGCATTGTTCAAAACCCTGAATCAGTGGGTAGATCAATATTATCGTGACGAGTTAACCCAAGAAGATTTGGCTGATCCGGATTTATTGATTGAGAGTTGCACCGCGCTGGATGAACTCACCAAGATTTTAGGTTTAGGTTCGGTTTATCACTTCCAGAGATAAATATTCAATAACGCTTTTAAGGATGAAAGTACATGGTTGATCTACTCGCATTGACTTTGGCGCAACAGTCCCCTGAGCAGATACAGGGTGAAACGGCTGGATTTACATGGCAGTGGCTGGGTGAAGGGCTATTGCAATGTACGCCAAAAACGGCTTATCGAAAAACCATCGTGCTTTCGGTTGGTATTCATGGCAATGAAACGGCACCGATCGAATTGCTGGCACAGATCATTCAGGATTTGTTTTCCGGTCAGCTGGCTTTAGCGGTTCGTGTACTTTTCGTATTGGGCAATCCCGCTGCAATCCGACAAGGGGTTCGTTATCTTGAAAATGATATGAATCGCATGTTCTGCGGTGCTTACCAGCAATTGGCCCAAGATGGCGAAACTCAACGTGCAGCGTTATTGGAACAGGTTACTACACAGTTTTTTCAGCAAAGCCAGTCAAATGCACAACGCTATCATTATGATTTACATACCGCGATTCGTGAATCCTTACTTCCAGTTTTTGCCCTATTCCCTTACCAGATGCAGCCTTATGATGACTTTTTGATTCAAAGTTTAAATGCTGCTGATCTGGATGCCTTGGTATACCACAAGGCGGCTGGAAAAACTTTCACGCATTTCACTACTGAACGTTTTCAGGCCGCCAGCAGTACTTTGGAATTAGGTAAGGCCAAGCCGTTTGGTGAAAATGATTTGGTCGAATTTGCCAGTACTGACCTGATGCTGCGTGCAGTAGTTTCAGAGCAGCCTTTACCGATCAGACAGAAATCCGAGATTCGCCAGTTTAAGGTGGTGGACTCGATTTTAAAGCAAAGTGATGATTTCCAGCTGAATCTGAGTGCCGATGCACCGAATTTTTCTACCTTCCAGCAAGGTGAGGAGATTGCAACGCAACACGCCGGGAATTATATCGCGCATGAGCAGCAAGTCTGGATTTTATTTCCTAATCCAGAAGTAAAAACGGGGTTTCGGGCGGGCTTGATTTTGAAAGAAATTCAATAGGTTAAAGCGATTAAAAGCAGACGGGATGTCGGTAGAGAAGAATATACATGGAGTTTGAATATGGAAGCTCAGTAAAAATACAACAGAGATAAGAAAATATCTTTTTGATATTAATTTTTTATGGAACTAAGCAGCAAGGACAGGTTGTCATAAGAAGACAGTTGGAGCGAGCGTGTATGAGTAACAACAACGAAAAAATATTTCCGTCAGGAGAAGTTCTGGGTGAGCAATATGTGGTTCAGCAAGACACATGTACTAAGACAGAAGTTTCTGCAGCAGAGACAGATAAACCCCTAAAGCGTGCCATGACCAAACGTCATTTAGTCATGATTTCACTGGGGGGCGCAATCGGAACAGGACTGTTTTTAGGCTCAGGTGATGTCATTTCTCAAGCTGGCCCAATAGGTGCTATTTTATCTTATCTGCTTGGAGGAGCGATTGCCTATATGGTGATGCTTTGTCTTGGGGAGCTTGCTGTACAAATGCCTGTATCGGGCTCATTTGGTGAATATGCAAGAATGTATATTGGTCCGGGTACAGGTTATATGATTACCTGGCTATACTGGTTAACTTGGACGGCTACTTTAGGCACTGAATTTACTGCGGCTGCACTGCTTATGCAGGAATGGTTTCCTTCCATTTCTATGTGGACATGGACATTGCTGTTTGCTGCTCTGGTTTTTGTACTCAATGTGAGCTCGACACGCTTATTTGCCGAATCTGAATTTTGGTTATCCTTGGTTAAGGTACTCACTATTTTATGTTTTATCGGATTAGGTTTGGCCGCTATTTTTGGTGTGATTTCCTATCATGGTCATGAATCTGCTCCGTTATTTAGCAAGCTGACAGAACATGGCTGGTTTCCAACCGGGATTTATCCCATTTTTGCCACCATGCTCATCGTTAATTTTGCTTTTTCTGGTACAGAATTAATTGGTGTAGCCGCCGGTGAAGCTGAAGAGCCAGCCAAGAATGTTCCCAAAGCCATTAATGCAGCTATCTGGCGTTTATTAATTTTCTTTGTTGGCACCATTGTGGTGATTTGTGCATTACTTCCATTTGAAATGGCGGGGATCAATTCAAATAGTGTTAGTAATAGCCCCTTTGTAACGGTCTTTAATTATATTGGAATACCTTATGCAGAAGATATTATCCGTTTTGTAATCATTACGGCATTATTATCTGCAGCAAACTCAGGGTTATTTGCTGCCTCTCGAATGATGTGGTCATTGTCCAGCAAAAACCAGTTGCCTAAAATCTTTGCCAAATTGACACGCTCTGGCACACCCATTGTTGCCATAATTGTAACTATGTTCGGGGCAATACCTGGTTTGTTATCTGAACAGTTTGCTCCTGAAACGATTTTCAAGAATCTGCTCGGTGTTGCTGCCTTTACCATGGTAGTAGTCTGGATTTCAATATGTGTATGCCAATTCAACTTTCGCAGACAGTGGATTAAATCAGGTAAAACGGTCAAGGAGCTTAAATTCGCTGCACCACTATTTCCACTCACACCAATTTTAGGAGGGCTCTTCTGCGTCATTACATGTATCAGTATGGTTGCTGATCCTTCAATGCAAGTCGGTTTTATCTGTTGTATTCTATTTATGATTGCATGTTACTTGAGCTATAGCATTTTCTATAAAAATAGACCCTGCTCATAACAATAATGTAATATTTTACTCTACACAAAAGCTCTCTTTACTTGCTACACAGTATTTGGGTAAGTAAAGAAGAGTATATTAAATAGGTAGGTTTAATC
>NZ_JFCC01000048.1:0-22142 GCF_000582925.1 Acinetobacter sp. 1294596
ACACGAATAGCATTACAGAAGACAGCGTACCTAATCCAGTCAGTGGCAACGTACTGACAGGAGGCGTATCTAGTGGAGATACAGCTGATACCCAAGGCGCAGACAAAGCTAACGTCAGTGGAGTACAGGCTGGAACAGTTGCGTCAGGTGAACACGTAGCAAATGGCGCATTGAATACAGCAGTGAATGGAGAATACGGAACATTAATTCTCCGTGCTGACGGTAGTTACACCTACCAATTAAATAATAACAATACGGATGTAAATGCCCTTAAAGATAACCAAAGCCTCCAAGACGTATTTAGCTACACCATTACCGATGGAGATGGAGATAAATCGACAGCGACCATTACCATCACCATTAACGGACATACCGATGGCGCACCTAACGTGGTTATCACTGATCATAATGGATCAGCGCTTGGTGCGAACAGCATTGCCGAAAATGCAACGACCCCAGTACAAGGCGAGTTTACCGTCAACGCAGCAGATGGACTGAAATCTATCACGATTGGTGGCACGACCATTCTGACCAGCGAACTCTTGGGTCTATCCCCGACCACACCAAAAACAATCATAGGTACACAAGGAACACTGACCCTTACCGACTATGATCCAGTAACAGGCAAAGTCAGTTATAGCTACCAACAAAGTGGCACCAGCAAAAACCACAGCGGTGGTGATAGCAGCGTAAGTAATAGTTTCCCAATTATAGTGACAGACAATGCCGATGAAAGCTCAGTAGCGACTGATCTGATCATTCTCATTACAGATACTGCCCCAGAAGCGAAAGCTGACACAGGCACAGTGACAGAAGACGGTACAGCACTTGAAGGAAACGTGATCACAGGTGGTAGTAGCAATAGTGCAGATGTTGCTGACCGTTTAGGTGCAGATGCAACACAAGTGACAGGAGTCAGCAAAGGAAGCTCAACAACAGAACAAACAGATAATGTTGGTGGAACAGGACTTGCAGGTGACTACGGCACACTGATACTCAATAGCGATGGTAGTTACAGCTATACCGTTGACCCAAATAACGCAACCGTGAATGCATTAAAAGATGGAGGCAAGCTCACAGAAACATTTAGCTACACCATTAAAGATGCAGATGGGGACTGGAGTACCACGACATTAACCATCACCATTAACTGACATACCGATGGCCTACCAAGCATTACACCGAACGATCAGAACGGTAGCAGTGTTGGTGGTCAGATTACAGTGTATGAAAGTGGTCTAAGTACAGGTAGTAACGCAAGTGCAGCGAGCGAATCTGCCAGTGGAACGATTCAGATCAATGCAGGAGATGGCTTAAGCAGTATTAACATAGGCGGACAGAACTTTAGCCTTTCACAATTACAATCACTGAGTAGCAGCAACCCATCGGCAGCGATCAACGTCGTTGGTGGAACCATCGTTCTAAATGGTTTTACGGCAAATAGCAGTGTAGGTGGTATCCCAACTTCAGGTAGTTTGAGTTATACCTATACTTTGAACAATGCCCAGACACATAGCGCTGTTGGAAATGATGATTTACTTCTGAGTGGCATTCCACTGAGTGTCACAGATGCAGGAGGGGTAACCACAACAGGTAGTCTGGTTGTACAAGTGATTGATGATGTTCCAACTGCTGTGAATGATAGCAATAGCATTCCTGTAGGTAGTTTGGCAGTAGTTACTGGTAATGTGGTCAGCAACGACACGAAAGGTGCAGATGGCGCACGAGTAACTACAGTAAAATCAGATACTGCTGGTGGGGCAGATGTCACGATTAATCCAGTTGGAAACTATCAAGTTAGTGGTCAATATGGCACATTAACGATTCATTCCGATGGTAGCTATAGTTATGCACGTAATGCAGGTTCAGCTGGTGGTGTAAGTGACGTATTTACTTATACTTTAACGGATGGCGATAACGACACATCAACAGCACAATTGACAATCAACATTGCTGATGCAACCCCGACCAGTACAATACCAACGGCTGGTGGTGCAACAACGACAGTCTATGAATCTGGTTTAAATGATGGTACAGAAGCTTCAACCAATAAAGAAACCACCAGTGGCACAATTAGCTTTACCTCTCCAGACGGTCTGGCAGCCAGTGATGCCATTAAGCTGGGTGGACATACTTTAACTACCACGAATCAGAGCTTTTCAGATGGTCTAACTGCGCGTTATGAATACAATGCAGCAACTGGAACGGGGACGATTTATTATAGTTATACCTTGCCTGTAAAAACGAGTGGCGATAATACAACAGCTACTTTCGCTGTTGAAATCAAGGATGCTGATGGAGATAGTGCAACAGCAGGGAATTTGGTCATCAATATTGTTGATGATGCACCAATCACCGTAGCGGATACAGGAAGTGTTACAGAAGGCGCGCTTTTGACCAAAGATGCAGCCAGTGGTGTACTTTCTAGCGACCAGTCAGGTGCAGATGGTTGGGCTATTGGTGGTGGTGTAGTCGGTGTTGCTAAAGGCAATACAGGTACAACTTCGAGTACTGGAGTAGGAACAAGCATCACAGGTGATTATGGTACGCTTACATTAAATGCCAATGGTAGTTATAGCTATCAAGCGGATCCAAACAAAATAACAGCCAATGCACAGGATGTATTTACTTATACAGTGTGTGATGCTGATGGTGACTTAAAAACATCTACCCTTACCATTAATGTGCAGGACGTTACAGCCAATCCATTAACTACAGTGGGTAGCGTACGTGAGGATGGGATCGATGCCAATGATACTCAGCCTGCGGGAACAGATGCGAGTAGTTCTAGCAATATTATTAATGGTGATTTGAATCTACAGACGGGTTGGAAAGCACAAGCAGAAAACGGCACTACAGCAAATGGAACGTATACCGTCAATTTAGATGGTACTTATAGCTTTACTTTAACTTCAGCAACCAAAGATTTAGAAGGCAATGAAACCAATAGCTTCACTTACACTGCTGTAGACCAATATGGCAATACGGTCACCAATACCGTAACCATTAGCATTGTCGACGATAAACCTAAAATCAGTGAGAACGATGCAAAAGTTGGTCGTATAACTGTTGATGAAACTAATTTTGGCTCAGGTTCTGTTTCTGCAACAGATGCTAATTTTGTCAAAGATGTATTCACCCCTGTGTATGGTGCGGATGGTCAAGCTACAAGTAATGCGTTGATTTATACACTTAACATTAGTTCCAAAGGTGTGGATAGCGGATTAGATACCACCAGTGGCCAAAATGTCTTGCTGTATAAAGTAGGTAATCAGATTGAAGGACGTGCGGGTAGTGAATCAGGCGATGTGGTATTTCGTATCTCCATTGCTCCGACCACGGGTGCTGTTACCTTAACTCAATCAAAAGCACTTAAACATCCCGTGGGCGGTTCTTCTTATGATGAAAGTCTTTCTATCAGCAATGCAGGTTTAATTACCCTAACTGCAACTGCTACAGATGGTGATGGTGATGCGGTCACCAGTGATCCTGTTGCGGTAGGTGATCGTTTTATCTTTAAGGATGATGGGCCATCAATTGGTTCTGCGCCAGCAGTAACTTCTGTAGATGAAAAAGGTCTAGCGACAGGAAGTGAACCAAACACATCGTTACTCACCGCAGAAGGCAATTTGAGTGTGAGTTATGGTCAGGACGGTTCAGGTAATGGCGGTGGTTTAAGCTTTGCTGCAAATCAAACTGCTTTAAAGGCAGTGCTAGATAGTACAGGTAATAGCGGTATAAGCTTTAGTATTAATGCGGCAGGTAACGTACTGACAGCCACGCGTGGCGGCAGTGATGTGTTCAAAGTCACTTTGGATATGGCTACAGGCAAATATACCTTTGAACTATTGGGTTCATTAAACCATCCAAGTCATACTACACCATTGAATCTGAATTTTGACTTTATTGCCAAAGATGGTGATGGCGATACGGCATCTGGTAGTTTCGTTGTTCAAGTGATTGATGATGCACCAAAAACTGAGATTGTGATCACGATGGATGAGGATCATAGTTATGGTCCGTTCACCACCTCAGCTGATTCACGACTTGAGAATATTACCATTCAGGATGCGAATGGTAATACCATTGCTGGAACAGATAACGGTAATGGAAGCAAAAGTTTCAGTGTTGCACATGGCACTGTGACTGTAGATGAGGCTGGTCGAATTACTTATAAACCTGCCGATAACTATAGTAACTATGATGGAAGCTCTTCGACCAGTCCCGATACATTTAAAGTACTAGTTACTGATGACAGTGGGCAAACCACAACAACCAATGTGACTGTAAATGTAAATCCAGTCGCAGATGCACCAAATTTAGCCGGAACAACGGGTGTGGGTGGTAATGTAACACTAGCAAATGTGACTACGAATGAAGATACGGCTGTTATATTGGGTCTGAAAGCACCACGTGTAATCGATGCTATTGATCAAAATGGCAATACAACAACGGGTGATAGCCCAGAACGTCTAGGCGTGATTAGCTTAAGCGGTATTCCTGCTGGCGCAGCGCTCTTATCTGGTACTGATGCTACATTATTCACATCGAATGGCGGCAATATCTCCATTTGGTTAACCGATGTTAATCATCCGACTGATGAAACCAAACCAGCAAATGCTTTGGAGATGACGTCTGCTGAGTTTGAAGCATTAAAGGTTTTACCACCTGCGGAAAGTCATGCCAACTTTACCGTAACGGTAAGTGTAACCAGTTATGAAGTTAACGATAGCGGTACTAAAGTTTCTGGTGTTAACGGTGCAACCAGTACTGCAACAGTCGTGGTCAATGTTCAGGCGGTTACGGACGGTATCGATCTGAAAATTTCAGATAGCAATAGTTTTGTTGATACAAGCAGTGCAGCACCTGTGGTTCAAACCATTGCGGAAGATACTGCACTTAATTTGACTAATTTGTTGAAAGTGACATTAGCGACTACTGGCGATAACAACACGACTGCTGACATCGACGGTAGTGAGCAACGCTGGATGACCATTACGGGGCTACCAGAAGGTACAACCTTAACTGTAGGTGGACAGCCTCACACCATTACTGCAACAGAATCGTCGGATGGCTATCGAATAGACATCCCAAATAATTACAATGGCACTTCACCAAGCTTACCATCGATTACAGTGACACCACCAAAAGACTTTAGTGGTGACATTAACAATATCCAGATCACGCTACATGCGCAGGACAGAGATAGTGATGGTGTAGGTAATGGGCCGACTACTGGAACTAAAATTACTGACAGTGTTTATTTACATCTACATGTTACGCCAGTAGCAGGTGATGTCGCAGCAGGTGATGTTTCTACCAATGAAGACACAGCAGTTGCTTTCCTGCAAAATGTAAGAGTGACGGATACGACTACTGGTACAGAAGTCATTACAAAAGTCGAATTTGAAATTCCGACAGGCTGGCTAGTGACTGCTCCAAGTAATAATGGAGGGGGGAGTACTAGTGGAGATGGTTCGAGCGGATCTCCATATACCATCACTTTTGACAATACATTGAATGAAGTGCAACGTGAGGCTATCTTGGACAGTTTCACAATTTTGCCGTCAGCACACAGTAGTCAAGATGCAACCATTCAAGTAAGGGTAACATCAACAGATACCAATGGTTCTGATACAAATATCCAGACTAAACCACTTGATGTAAAAGTCACTGTAAATCCTGTTGCTGAAATCGTGGGTACAGCTGACCTGACCATGACAGATGGTCACATTTACACGACAGCAGGTGCAGAAGACACATGGTATACACTGGGTACTGACAGTGGATTTGACCTTGCCAATGACTGGACGAATCAGGACGCAGATGAACTGACTTATGCACATTTAACGCCTGAGTTAGTTTCAGGGGATAGCTATGCGACAGTCATCGGATCACAATTCAAATGGATAGATTCTGGTGTTGAATATACTGCAACTTATACAGGCACACCAATTGATGTACCTGTTAGTGCATTGTCAACATTACAGTTCTTGGCTCCTGAAAATGTATCGGGTACCTTTAAAATCAAAGTTGAAGCTTATACAGTAGACTATGATGACAATGAAGGGACGGGTACACCAGCGACAGCAGTATCAGGTGAAGCTTGGTTAGAAAATATTATCATCAAACCTGTTGCTGATGGTATTAATACCTTGTCATTAAATGGTCGTGCGATTGGTTTGGAAGATACGCCAATTCCACTGTCTATTACGCCAAGAAGTTCTGATCCATCAGAAACCTTTAATATCACCATTTCAGATATTCCTGCTGGTGCAAAAATTATCTATGACGGCGTAGAACAAACGATTACTAACAGTTCAGTCACGATCTCTAACTTTAGTACATCTACGCCACTGACGATTACTCCACCTTTTAACAGCAATGTAAACTTTACCTTAAGTGTTACTGCGACGGCGACGGATGGTAGCGACACATCTGCTTCATCTAGTCCGCTCTCTATACCTGTTACAGTTTATGGTGTAGCAGATACACCGACAATTACCTTAAAAGATTATGACAGTAATCAGTCTGGTGTACAGTCTTATACAACCACTGAAGCTAATCTGGATGGTACTGCCCAGCATAAAGTGTCACTCTCTAATTTGATTGAAAATGTTTCATCGATTGATAATACAGATGGCTCAGAAAGCTTTACCCTTCGTATCACTGGCTTAGCCAAAGATTTCAATCTGGGTGGACCAGCCACTGTTTTGGTCACTGGCACAGGTGAAGAACGTGTCTGGGTGATTAAATCAACAGATTTAAATCATGTATTTATCACAGTACCAGAGAATTACAGTGGCAATGTGAATTTCAAAGTTGCAGGCGTTTCTACTGAAAATGATGGTGATTCCAAAACTGGTGCATTAACTGACGTTAATTTCACAGTGACACCTTCTGCCGAAGCAGAAGCAACGACCAGTGCGACACTGGTTGAAGATGAAATTACGACCCTGAATTTTGGCATTGTTCATGTAAATGGTGACAATGACGAAACTTTGGGACATGTTTGGATTGCACAGAATCAGGCGGCAGGTGCAAACTATACTTTATATCTAGGTACAGGCACATCGGCTGTTCTCTTAAGTGATGCAAGCTTAACAATCAAAAACATTGATGGGGTGGACTACTACGAATTGACTGCTGAACAAGCTCAAACCTTGGCAGCTAAAGGTGGTGATCAGCTTGATGGTGATCAGGGCTTCTTCACTTATAAATATGAAGTGACCGATAAGCATTATGGTTCGGTGCAAACCGCACCAGCGGACACGGTGGTTAAAGAGGGACGATTAAAATTAACGGCGAGTGCAGTTACCGATGCTGTTGAGTTATCTGTTACTGGTATTTTTGGAACAAGCAATACCACTTCATCAGAGCAACATGCAAATGATGATGCTACTCCAGACACCGCAACACTGACTGCAACGGATACTGTGACCGTTAATCTGAACGTCGCTTCGATTGACCATGATGGCAGTGAACACGTGGTTCGTATCTTGATCGAAAATGTGCCAGAGGGTGTAACTGTACAAGGTGCAAATGTTCAACAGATAGGTGCTGGTACATGGGTACTGGTCTATCAGGCAAATAATGCACCTTCAATCAACGCACAGGGTGGTATTGATGTACCAGTCACTTTCAAGATTGGTTCCGACGCGGATGGCTTAACAGACCATCCGATTAAGATAACTGTACAGACACAAGATCTAGGGTCTGATTTGACTGCTATAACAGACATCAAATCTGATTCAGTGACATGGTATCTAAATACAGATTTTGCTGAGGCTCCAGGCAGTAAAGCACCGCTTATTGACCAATGGCAATATAATGGTGCATCTGCTACGGAAGATACACCATTTAAATTAAGCGATGTGGTAGATCAAGCCATTACCATTCAGGATAATTCGGCAAGCAAATTGTTTACTGTCACCTTGAAAGATTTACCAGCAGGTACAATCGTCAATGGTATGGTACAAACCATGATCGATACAAATAATGATGGTAACCCTGATACCCCAGTATGGACAGCAAGTGTTACGGTAGATCCGAATGCCACTGATGCCGAAGCCGAAGCTGCTTTGCAAAATCTGTTAGACAGTATTGTGATCACGCCACCAGCAGACTGGAATGATAATGGTCAATCTGGACAGTTCCATTTCGTTGCGACACTTACGACTTCGGTCTTGGGTGGCGCTACCGAAGAGGCAACGATTCCGATTCAAGACATGACGATTCCAATCGCTCCTGTGACGGATAATCCGATATTCACCATGTCTGGAGATAGTATGGTGGGTGAGGGTGCGACAGCAATCACAAGTTCTATTACACTCGACCCTGCCGATGGAAGTTTTGGTAAGGTTGTCGATGGTAAAATGTATGTGCAAGTCAATGCTGCTGATACAACCGATGCCATGGAAGGTGGTCAGCTATACACCACGGGTAGTACAACACCACTTGTTTTACAAAGTGTAGATATTGATGGTGATGGTACAACTGATGGTGAGTTCTACGTCATTGACATTGATGAAAATGGCGGAACAGTAGGCTTAACGTATACCATGCCAAATGGTGAGAAAACTGTACCAGGTAATGTATCATTTACTGCTTATGCAAAAGTACAAGAAGACGGTGCAGATGTTAAAGCAGTCAGTGTCAAGGGTTCTGTGGAAGTTCAACTGATCAATAATGGTGTAAATGTTGTTTCACAAAACTTTATTGGTAATGAGTCAAAACTGGCAACTAAAGCCAATGCAATTGAGCTGACTGGTGCAGGTGGACTAAGCGTGAGTTTGAACGATTCAGATGGTTCAGAGTCTTATGGTGCAATTTTGCTATCTGATGTTCCAAATGGCTTCTTGGTTTATGTCGGAAATGATGCGGCATCCGCAACGCTTGCAAGTAATGCAGGTGGTGATGGCACAACCAACACTTGGGTACTCTCAGAAAGTGGTGGACTACCAGCTTATGTTGCGATATTACCGCCGATACACTGGAGTGGTACTGTTGGAAACTTACAGTTGGTTGTAACTTCTGGTGAAAGTAGCTTATCTCCTTTAACTGAAACCAAAGACATTGGAGATTTGGTGGTTAATGCCGTAGCCAATGGCGTTGATATCAAACCGACTCAAACTTTCGGTAAAGAAAATGAGATTATTCCACTTACCCTGAATGCATCGATGCATGATCCAAAAGTTTCAGAAGTTGCAAATGACAGCAGTACTGAAACTATGACCATTAAACTCACAGGTCTGGGTCAATATGCCTCTTTTTATATCGATGGTGTACAGATTTCATCTAGTCAAATTACAGTAAGTGGAACTGGATCAAGTACGACTTATACCATTACAGGTTTAACCCAAAGCAATATAGATAAGTTAGGCTTTAAACAGGCGAAAGCAGCTTTAACTGATCAGGATTCAGCGACTGCAGGTACACAAATCGGGGTAGAAGCATGGACAGTTGAAAGTGGTGCTGGAAATAGTGAATCTGCTCATGTTTTTACGAACATTACTGTAAATATGACGGCCCAAAAGGCTACAACAGGTAATGATACCTTGCTATATACAGCAAGTAGTATTAATGCTGGAGCAGGTACAGATACGATTCAGCTCCGTTCTGGTGAAACTGTATCAGGTGCTACTTTGGCAGCAAATCTGAAGAATGTTGAAGTGCTGGATTTGTCTGTAAATGGAGCAAATAATATCACTAGCCTGACAGCATCACATGTATTGACCATGACTGATGCGGCACATACCTTGAAGATCAATGGTACTGCTGAGGATACTGTTGAACTTGGTTTAGGCTGGACACAAAGTGCAACCAATAATGGTTATGTGACATACATCAGTACCGTATCGGGTACGGCTGTCACTTTGCTGGTGAGTGAAAATGTTTATACCCAATCTGGAGTAAATCCATTATCAGCGAGAAGCTTCAGCGTAGCTGAAACCAGTTCGGATGATGTGATTGTGGCCAAAGCGGGTAACGATACCATTACGACGGGTCAGGGTCACGATACATTGATTTATAATGTGCTAGATGCGAGTGATGCCAAAGCGGGGCATGGTATTGATCATTGGACAGATTTCGGTTTTGGTTCTACCGCAACAGATAGCAATGCCGAAACGATTCAATTCTCATCAGAATTCTTTAATGATTTGCTTAGTGATAGTGATTTGACATCATCTCATCTTTCACAAGTCGAAAAATTCATTAAGGTTGACTATGATGCAGCAACTGAATCTGCAACCGTGAAAGTAGATCGTGATGGTGAAGCAAATGGTTCAAATTATCAGGATCTTTTGGTCTTAGAACATCAAACTTCGAATGTAACGCTTGCAGAGCTGTTAAATAATCATCAAATTACGATTGGCTAACTTATCGTGTTTATGAATAAAAGTTGCCCCATCCGTGGGGCAATTTTTATGCTAGATGTGAATAATTTCGCTAAATCATTTAATGGCAAAACAAAATTCCAGTACAATGCTTGAGTTTTGATTTTCCTCATCATTATTATAGTCGTGAAACAATATCATGAATAAACGGGATGTATTAATAAAGACGAGTTTATGTTCACTTCTTAGCCTTTATATGCCTTTACTTTATGCAGCGTCTGGTCAGGAAATTGCAACTTCTTTAAAAGATAATTTACAAGGTGTATTTACCCCAAAATCGGATGATCATTTTAATAAAGTAGATCTTAAACAGCTCTCAAATTTTGATGTCGATACCTCAAAGTTTGATGAACTTCCTGTTATCGGTTCAACACATTCCAATACGGTCAATACTGCGGGATTGAGCTTGGTAAGCCCCACTTCAAGAACGCTTGATATTTCTGAGGCAGTGAAAATTGCGGTTCAGCGACATCCTGAAATTAGTCAAAATATTGCGAGTCTTGCTTCTCAAAATGCCAATATTGATGTGGCTAAAGCTGCATATTATCCTCAATTATCGGGTGGTATTTCGACTGGAGATATGACTTCTGGCGAACGCGGTCGGCAGTTATTAAGTCTTAATGCGACACAGATGGTCTATGATTTTGGTAAGGTCAAATCCAGTGTGGATATTCAAAAAGCCAGATTAGCATTGCAGCAGGCGCAAGTGCTGGTCAAGATTGATGAGGTTGCACTTGAGGTTGCAAGTGCAATCGTGAATCTAAAACGCTATGAGGAAGTCTATCGCATTGCACAGCAGCAAGTAGATGGGATTGCACGTATTGCTGAGATTGCCAATTTGCGTGCAAATGCTGGCATTAGCAGTCAGGCAGATCCCGTGCAGGCGAAGTCGTATCTTGAAGCTTCCCAATCAAATTTAATTGCTCAACAAACACAATTAAGACTGTATCAACAAAAATTACGGACTTTACTGGGCTTTGATATCAGTCGGATCAACTGGAAAATACCTGAAAATGTAGTCACTGAATCAAAGATTTTTGAAGCACCTAAAATCAATACGATTCCTACGATTATGTCTGCTCAAGCAGAAGTAAATGTCGCAAAAGCACAGAAAACTCAGACAGATCTCAGTCGTTACCCTACTTTAAATTTAGTTGGAACGCTAAGTCAGGCACTGAATGGTGTCAATCCAAACAATAACAAGGATGACGGATTTGATAGTTCAATTAAATTTGAAGCAAGCAGTAACTTCTTTCAGGGTGGATCAGTGGGGGCGCAAAGTCGCGCTGCAAGTTATGCAGAAGAAGCTGCCAAAGCCAAAGTACAAAATAGTTATATGGATATTCTGGAACAGATTCGCATGACTGAGGAACAAGTCACAAATAAACAACGGCAGATGCAGGTTTTGGTTGCCAGACAATCAACCACCACCAGAACAAAAGAATTATATCAGGAGCAATATAAGCTTGGTACGCGGACAGTAGTGGACTTACTTAATGCTGAACAAGCCATTCATAGTGCAAATATGGAAATTGAAAATAATCGTTATGATATTTATGCAAATCTAGTCCAACTTATCTCGACTACAGGTCAATCACGAGATGTTTATCATCTTAATCGTCTATCCATTCAGGGGGTTAAGGTTCAGCCATGAGTACGATGAATTACCAGCCATATCTTCAGGCAATTTTATTGATTGCCAAACATTATCGTATCGAAACCTCTGAAGAACGTATCTGTTTGCAGATGGATTGGGCAGGGGCTAGTGCAGCAGATGAGGTCGTGAAAACGATTGCACGTCAGATTGGCTTAAGTGTACGTAAAAGTAAATTTTCAAAAGAGATGCTTAATCCATGGCGTTTACCAGTCATCGTGGTATTCAAGGATGGTCAAGTTGGTGTGGTTGATCAGGCAGATGTCGATCATAATGTCAGTATCCAGATGAGTGGTGATCAGGGGCTTGCGCAAAGTTTTGTTGCTTCTGACCTTCAACATGAAATTGAAAGTGTTTATATCCTGCGACCTGAAAAATCAGTTGCAGATGCGCGTATTGATGAATATATCAAACCTTATGAGAGTAGTTGGTTCTGGTCGATCGTGTTACGTGACTGGAAACGATATATCGATATTATGTTTGCATCATTAATTGCAAATATTCTGGCACTGGCAACCATTATATTTTCAATGCAAGTCTATGATCGAGTCGTGCCTTCTCAGTCAATTCCTACGTTATGGGTGTTGGCAGGTGGTGTATTGATTGCGGCAATTTTTGAATTTGTTTTACGTGTAGCGCGTATCTATTTATCAGATATTATTGGTAAACGAGCAGACTTGCGTATTTCAGATCGGGTTTTTGGTCATACGCTCAGAATTAAAAATAGTGAGCGTTCCAAATCAACAGGTACTTTTATTTCCCAAATTCGGGAGTTGGAAGGGGTGCGGGAGCTAGTCACCTCAACGACGATTAGCGCCATTGCCGACTTGCCATTTTTCTTTTTATTTTTGGTTATATTCTGGATCATTGGCGGCAATCTTTTCTGGGTCATGGTACTTGTTGTACCGCTTATGATTATTCCAGCCATATTGGCACAAAGACCACTGGCTAAACTTGCCAGAGAGGGAATGCGTGAGTCTTCGATTCGTAATGCAATATTGGTGGAATCAGTGCAAGGCATAGAGGACATTAAGCTGTTACGCGCTGAATCCAGATTCCAGAATCAATGGAATCATATGAATGAAATGTCTGCCGATATTAGTATGAAGCAGCGTAAAATAGTGGGCGTGATGACTGCATGGACGCAAAAAGTCCAAGGTCTGACTTATGCTCTTGTGGTACTTGTTGGCTGTTTTGCCGTGATTAGTGGAGAAATGACCACAGGTGCATTGGTTGCATGCTCAATTTTATCTTCACGAATGTTGGCACCAATTGCACAAATTACGGGTGTTTTGGGACGTTTACAGCAAGCCAAAGTCGCAAAAAGTAGTCTTGATGAGTTAATGAAAAAGCCAGTTGACCAACCTGATCGGGCGCATTTGATCCATCGCTCAGTATTGTTGGGTGATTATCAATTGAATGGCACTTTATTTAAATATAATCAAGATGATGCAAAACCCAATCTAGCGATTGCTCAACTAGCAATTCGGGCGGGAGAGAAAATTGCAATTTTAGGCCGAAATGGCGCGGGGAAATCCACATTATTGCAATTATTATCAGGCATGCAAATGCCGCAGCAAGGTAATATTTATCTTGATGGTCTTGATTTATCACTGATTGATCCTGCTGATATTCGTCGTGATACAGGGTTACTTAATCAGAGTGCGCATTTGTTTTATGGCACAATCAGGGAAAACCTAACTTTAGGCGCACCTTTAGCTTCAGATGATGACTTGATTCAGGCGCTCAAAATGACAGGAGCTTGGTCATTTGTACAAGATAAAAAAGAAGGTCTTGATCATCTTGTACTTGAGGGTGGCTTAGGTTTCTCTGGTGGACAACGGCAGGCTTTGTTGCTGTCACGCTTGCTTATTCGCCAACCTAATATTGTATTGTTAGATGAGCCAACAGCGTCGATTGATGATGTAGCAGAAAAACAATTTATTGATCATCTAATGAATTGGATGGGGCATCGGACTTTAATTGTTGCAACTCATCGGCGAGCTGTTTTGGCATTAGTTGATCGAATTATTGTCATGAATGAGGGGAAAATTGTGATGGATGGTCCACGCGATCAGATTTTGAGTCAATCAAATAATCAAACTCATCCATCCAGTGGGGCACAATAATGAATGAACAACCACAACAAACAAAACGTCCTGCTAAAGCTTCATTTCATGAACCACCTTTACCTAAATCGAGTATGGTCATCTGGATTATTGGCTTAGGACTTTTGGTGTTCTTTATATGGGCTGCTTTATTTAAATTGGAAGAAGTTTCTACAGGTACGGGTAAAGTTATTCCATCTTCTAAAGAGCAAATTATTCAGTCATTAGAGGGTGGTATTTTGACCAAACTCGATGTTAAAGAAGGTGATATTGTAGAAAAAGGCACCATATTGGCACAACTTGATCCGACTCGCTTTGCATCTAATGTAGGTGAATCGCAGTCTTTGCTCATTTCTTCATTGGCCACTTCGGCACGTTTACGGGCAGAAGTAAATGGAACTGCATTACAATTTCCCGAGATAGTTCAAAAAGATTCGCAATTGGTTCGTGAAGAAACACAGTTGTATAATACACGACGGAAAAATTTAGAAGAGTCAATATCAGATCTAACGACTTCTTTAACATTGGTACAGCAAGAGCTAAGAATGACTGAGCCGTTAGTTGCTAAAGGAGCTGCAAGTGAGGTAGAGGTTTTAAGGTTAAAACGTCAAGCTTCTGATTTACAAAAGCAAATTAATGATACACGTAGTCAGTATTATGTAAAAGCAAGGGAAGAATTATCCAAAGCCAATACCGACGTAGAAACACAACGGCAGATTGTGAAAGGAAAATCAGATACATTAAATCGTACAGTCTTTAGAGCGCCTGTTCGCGGTGTGGTAAAAGAAATCGATGTAATGACTTTAGGTGGCGTAATTCCTCCTAATGGCAAGATTATGACGATTGTGCCGTTAGATGAACAGCTTCTGATCGAAGCTAGAATTTCGCCAAGAGATATTGCCTTTATTCGTCCAAACCAACAAGCTTTAGTCAAAATTACAGCGTACGATTATGCGATATATGGCGGATTACATGGCAAAGTGACCGTGATATCTCCTGATACGATTCGAGATGAAGTTAAACAGGATCAATTTTACTATCGGGTTTATATTCGCACTGATTCAGATAAGCTGCGAAATAAACAGGGTAAGACTTTTGCGATTACGCCTGGAATGGTGGCGACAGTTGATATTCGCACTGGACAGAAAACAGTGCTGGACTATTTGATTAAGCCATTCAATAAAGCCAGAGAAGCGTTAAGAGAAAGATAAAGTCTTAAATTTTATGGATTTTGTAGTGATACAAAATCCTTTTTTTAATTTTAGATATCTCATTACCGCGCACGAACCACAAGCCGATAATACCCAATCAATAAAAAAATACCTGTCGCACAGCTCAAAAATATGAGTTTAGTTAAAACCAGATAAGTTTGAGTGTAAGCGTCCGCTGAACCCCATGCCTATTTTTTAATTTGAGTTGGATTTCCAGCGATGTGGCAGTAATTCTTCTATTTGGGTCGCTTTATGCGTCGGCAGCCTTTTCAGCACATCACTTAAATAGGCATACGGATCCAAGCCATTCAGCTTTGCTGACTGGATTAATGTCATGATATTGGCTGCTCGCTGACCGCTGCGCAGCGAACCTGCAAATAGCCAATTCTTACGTCCCAACGCCCAAGGTCGCATCTGGTTTTCCACCCAATTATTATCTATAGGTAGATTGCCATCATCCAGATAGCGGCTTAAAGCTGGCCAACGCTTCAGAGTGTAATTGATGGCCTTGGCGGTTGGAGAACTCGATGGCACAGTCAGTTGATGTTGGTTAAGCCATTCATACAGTTGTTGCATCACCGGTTGACTATGCTGTTGTCGGTATTCGCGGCGCTGTTCTGCCGTACCATCGGTCTTTTTCCTGAGTTCTGCTTCTATCGCATACAGTTTCTGAATCAGCACCAGTGCCTGTTCAGCGACCTGACTTTTCCCGGTCACATGCAGTTCATGGAATTTACGACGTGCATGGGCCATGCAGCCCACCTCAATGACCTGACCTGATTTAAAGCGTGCTTTATAACCACTGTAATCATCACAGACTAGATTGCCCTGCCAGCCATTCAGGAACTCTGCAGCATGCTGGCCTGAACGACTATCCTGAAAGGGCACTGTTGCAAATAGGCTGACATGATAAGCTAAATATCTTATTTATTTCGAGATACAGCAGATGAATACTGTCAACGGCAATTTAAAACTGCCGCTAACATCGGAATGATGAATCACATTCTTTGGCATGCCTCGATCATGCAATGCTTGCTCTAATGCATCGAGCACCATATCTGTATTCATTCGTGTAGATACTTTCCAGCCAACAATTGCTCGTGAGAACACATCAATAATAAAGGCGGTATAGACCCTGCCTGAATGAGTTTGAATATACGTAAAGTCACTGACCCACAGTTGGTCAGGATGATCAGCAGTAAAATTACGTTTCACTAAATCATGTGCTCTTTTTTGATCATCTCGGCTACGGGTGGTTTGTTTATTCTTACCACGCCAAACACCTTGTATACCTAGCTTCTGCATCAATCGAGCAACTGTACAACGTGCGATAACATAACCTTCACGTTTCAATTGTTGCCAGACCTTACGCACACCATATCGACCTGAACTTTCTTTCCAAATTCGTTGAATTTGTTCAGCATGATGCTCATCATGTCGATCTCGTTTCGCTCGAGGTTCTGGATTGTCAGCGAGATCTAAAGTTCGGTAATAGGTTGAAGCTGCGATCGGTAAAATCCTACAAATCGCATCAACACCATATAAGTCTTTATTGTTATGGATGAAATCCACCATTATTTGTGTGGGCGGTCGAGCTCCGCCTGGGCGAAAAAAGCGGCTGCTTTACGTAGAATTTCATTCGCACGTTGCAGTTCTTTATTTTCACGTTCCAGTTGTTTGATACGTTCTTGATCTGAAAATTGTTGTACTTTGATTGGATTTTGTTGATCCAAGTATTTTTGATACCAAACACGTAGTGTTTCAGGAGTACAGCCAATTTTAGGAGCAATTGCGGAAACTGCAGCCCAATTCGATGGATAATCTTTCTCGGATTCAATCAATAATTGAACCGCTCTTTCTCTGATTTCAGGGGTATATTTTAATTTTGTCATCGGGATAGTCTCTCAGAATATTGACTCTCCGACAAACCCGGTACGGTTCATTTCCTTTAGGACAGGCTTTAAGTCATATGTTTGAGCTGAGAGCTGATCGCCTATAGCTGGGGTCAATTTTAATCATGATTACATCAGAATCAGGATGTAACCCTACAACTGATTAGAATCCTTAAAGCCGTACACTATGAATCTTACTAACCACGATATTAAGAAAAACATCGCTAGTGGGAAAAGTAAGGTCAAATAAAACATCTTCTTTTGATAAGCTAAAATCTTTTTCTTAGTTTCCAAACTAGAAGCATGAGTTTTTAAATAGAATTGTTCATCAATGCTATTAACGAACTCAAATTTTCCACTGACTATCGCTGTTTTTTCTTTATCTGGGTAACAATCAAAGGTGTACAAATTTGGTTGAGCATAAAAAATCTGAAAGGCACATTGGTAAAACCCCAAATAGTTAAAACTTTTAGCTTCAACATACTCGGATGTCCACTTGTCCAGTGTGTATGATCTCAAAGGAAAGGGGATTACTGATAAAGAAGCCTTAGTATCTTGAAAGATAAAGATTGAATCTTCCAAATTCTCTTGTAACTTACGTTCATCCATTTTACTTATAGTAGGCTTTGTTGTATAAATATGTAAGCATCTGATTTACATAAATTTAATTTTGGATCAAAAAAATCAAAATTTTTAAAATCATATAGTTATGAAATCTTTGTGCAACAAAGCCGAAGCTAACTATAAATGATTTACCTTTATATAATTTGAATAATAATACTAATGATGTTGAAAGTTTTGAGCATGACAAAATAGTATTAGGGTTAGATCAAAATTTAAATAAATTTATATATAAGTTTAAGCAATCAAATCTATATTTTTATCTTCTAAAGCTTTTGCAGAGTCGAGAGCAAAAACAAATATTTTTTGGGGAGTTCTGTACATTAGTACATAATGATTTGCTATCTGAACAAGATTTATCGAGGAGAGAAGTAAAACAATATATTATTAATATATTTAGTTATCTCAAAAAATTAGATCTTGATAATATAAAAGTAGATCGTCCAAATCATAGTGAAAGAATTTATCTCATTTAAAGTGTATTCTAGTTTGAATAGCCAATTATCTCAGTAAGATAATTGGCTTGAGTAAAGAGTTTGGCTATCCGCTTATTCGTCGGTCATCCCAATAACATGGCACTACAATCAAATTGTTCTCATGTAACCGCGACCATAACCGGACACCTAAATCCCGCTGCATATTCTGGACTGTGAAATTGGAAATCAGCAGGGTAGATTTCATATTGTCATAACGACTATACAAAACCTTATGCACCATCTCCAGGCGTTTTTCATGCCGGTCATGCAGGCCATATTCATCAATCACCAATAAATCAAAACTGGAGAAATGGTCGATGACTTCTTTCTCAGAGCGTGAAGCATCTGACCAGGTATCCATCATTTTTTGAGCAATTTCTGCGCTGGTATAGTAGCGTGCAGATTTTGTACTGTTATGCAGAATGTTGCGAATGATTGACGCACTCAGATGAGTCTTTCCTGTACCCGGTGTACCAATGAGCAGTAGGTTTGGATAATGGTCAGAAATAATCTGCTGTGCAAAAGCCTGACATAGTTTGATGGCATTGTCTTGTGCAGGACATGCAACTACATAATTCTTGAAGCCACGATCCAGGTAGCGTTTATTGAGCCCTGAGTTTTTGATTTTCTGTTGTAGCAATCGCTGTTGCAACTCATCTGCATAGGCTGCATGTGAGTGATGGACGGTTTCTTTGGCACACAATTTACATATCTTGTGACCAGCGATTTCCATCAGGGGTATATGATGGGTAGGGCAAAGTGTTTCCGTTGTTTCTGTGCGAAACTGGAGCGTTTTAAGCATGGTATTCATGATCACTCTCCTAAATCCATTTGGAATTTTCTAAAAAATCCTCATTTTTTTCTTCAAAATTTGAAGATGAAGATGAAGATGAAGATGAAGATGAAGGGCATGATTCAAGCATGGCTTGAGTAATACTCGAGCTCTTCTCAGGAGCTGCTTGAGCATTTACTTTTCGTTGCTTGGTTGATGCTTGAGCATTACTTGCGGATTTATTCCAGCGTGCTTGAGCTGCATTTTTAGCTTTATCAGATTTCATTTGCTGATTTTGCAATGCCTGGCTTTTTAAACTGGTTAAAAAACTTGAATGAATCTGCTCAGACTCGACTTCAAACAATTCCAGAGCCATCAGCGTATTCAACAAAGTTTTAGCCTTGGTGTGCTGAGGTAATTTCGTGATGCTACATACAGTAGCTAGGTCATGAGGGATGGCACCATTTTTCCAGAAATCCATCATTAACAGCAGTGCCGCACCAATTTGTTCTGCCGTCATTCGTGCAAATTTTGCCTGTAGGTCGCCAATATAGAGTGGCATCCAAATTGAAATATCTTTATGCATATGTTCACCTTTTTATAGGTATAAAGGGGCTAAGGTCATCGATTTGATGACCTTTTATGTTTGTTTTATGAGTGAGCGAGACTCATTAAGCGGACACGGGCCTGTTGAGCTAAGTCATCGTAATGAGCTTGCCCTTCATCCAGCATTCGCTGTAGCCAAAGTCTTAATGCTTGGTGATCATCGAAGCATTTATTGATTTCCAGCAAAAAGGCCAGATTGTGCAGTTTCGGAATGTGTAGCTCATGGATTAATTCACGAGCGACCATATCTGCTTCAGGGCTGATCACCACACCACCAAAGAAAGCTTTACTATTCATGTGCAAGCTCCTCTGTAGTGAGTCTCTCCAGCATGGCTTCAAAAGCACTGCCATCGCGACGGGTAACATTCGGAATGTAGCGGCTATAGACCCGGAACAACATTTCAGTGGTTGAATGCCCCAATTGGCGAGCGACCCATTCTGGATTTTCACCTGCCGCCAACCAGAGCGTTGCTGCTGTATGACGTGTCTGATAAGCACGACGAGGCGTTAATCCTAAAAAGCGTAGCAGAGGATGCCAGACACGCTTGTTTACCAGACGATAATCGAGAGGTCCACCATCACGATTGCAGAATACAAACTCTGATTTACCATTATTTAACATTTTCTGTTGCAGAAAGGCCTGATAAACCCGATCACTCATTTGGATGGTACGGTCAGAACCATAAGTTTTGGTTCCACCAAGCTCGCCATTTACTAACGCTTCTCTGATATGGATTTCACGACGCTGTAAGTCGATATTTTTCCATTGCAGACCATCGATTTCACTGGTACGCATACCCGTAAAAAAGCGAATGGTGTAATAGGGGCGGAAGTCTTCACGCACTGTGGTAAGAATTTTATGCACCTCTTCCAGAGAAAAAGGTGTGACTTCAATCTTGCTTTCCTTCAGATTGTTAATATTTTTATAAGGCGACTCAAACTCGTATCGTTCAGCCGCATCATTGAGTATCATACGTAAAGGCGTCATGATTTGATTGATCCTCGATGCTTTCAGACTTGTTTGATCTTTTCCGTGTGTCACTTTGGCGAGAGAGGCACGGAAGTTCAGCAAGTCTGACTTCTTGATTTTCGAGAGAACCTGATTACCAAAAGCAGGAATCAAATAGTTTTTGATCACAATTGAAACCTTTTGCTGATATGAGGTTCTCCATTCAACTTGTTTCTGCTTAAACCACAATTCAGTAAACTCTTTAAAAAGAGGAACTTTGGTCTGTACAGCAATTTGCTGACTTCTTTTTTCCTTAAACTCCTCAACACGGTTACTTTTTGGAAAGTACTTTTCGTATTCAAAAGTTCCCAAAGTAATTTCAGCTTCAAGCTGTTCGAGACGTTTTTTCAAAATGCGTCGGTTATAAGCATTGTCTTCAAGATTGGTTGTCTCTCTACAACGAATGCCCATGTAGCGAAAGTCGGCAATCAGTTTGCCACTTCGTTCCCGGATGGTAGCCATCAGTTAAACCTCCTAAGCCTTATTGCAAGGCATCCATGCTTAAACCGGTGAATTTAAGCATTTCAGTTTCAATGCGTTCCCAAACAAAAAGAATTTTTCGACCACCAAAAGGACGGATGTAGTGAACACCTTCAATAAAGACACTGTCCTTCAGTTGGTTGCGGATAGTACGAGCGTCGTACTGGATTTTTTCAGCCAGTTGCTGGGCTGTGAGATAGGTATATGACATAATAGAGCCTCATATTTTTTACTAGGTAACTAGGAAAAATTATTCCTAAGACATAAATTATCATATTTTTATGTTGTTGCAAGTACTTTTTATGATTTAAGTAGGAAATTTTATGATTATTTCAAACTTGGCAGTTTTATTAGCAGAAAGGAAACTTAAGGTTGCTGATTTGGTAAGAAGTACTGGAATTAATAAATCTACTTTGCACAAACTTTATAATGATGAATCTGTACGGATTGATTTTGAAACCATTGATAAAATTTGTATTGCATTAGATGTGGGAGTGGGTGATTTATTGATTTTTAAGAAAATTGATAATAATCAAAATGATAATGACTAGTTTGGTCACAAATGGTCACATCAAAAAGTGAAATGGTCACAAATATTTGATCGTTTGGTAAAAAAAACCTTGTTTGGAAGAGAACAGGGTGATTTTTTGCTTTCAAAAAAGCTCTGAAAGTGGTGATCGATTGAGGACATTTAAGGTCAATTGAGGCCATTTTTATTGTCGTGGGCACGCCATGGTCACATCTTGGTCACAAAATACAAATTACATTAAGAATATTTTTTATTGAATCGAATAACAAAGGAAGAAGAGTTTTTAAAAAATATAATAAAATCAACAAGAAAAAAGCCCCAATCTTTCGATCAGGGCTTTTTGAATTTGGAGCGGGAAACGAGACTCGAACTCGCGACCCCAACCTT
>NZ_JFCC01000049.1:0-22084 GCF_000582925.1 Acinetobacter sp. 1294596
CGTTGACCTATGACCGTGGACGCGAGATGGCAGAACATAAAATACTTGAAGAAGATTTAGGCATAGATGTATATTTCTGTGACCCACATTCACCCTGGCAAAAAGGCACATGCGAAAATATGAATGGTTTAATTAGGCAATATTTACCTAAAGGGATTGATTTAAATCAGGCAGATCAGCATTATTTAAATCAAGTTGCCATGTCACTGAATACTCGTCCTAGAAAAGCGTTAGATTGGCTTACACCATTAGAGAAATTTGCTCAGCTTGTTGATTATCATAAGACTTTTCAAACTGTCGCACCTCATGTTTGAATTCGCCCTTTTTCGAGAACTTCTTTCAGCACTTAGCATCCCAAGGAAGTTTCTGTCATCTCCATATACGAAGTTATAGTAATTCCGTAAAAGCCCCTCTATACAACTTATTAGTAGAATTGGGTGACCATATCGTAAAACTTATTGAATATGATGAAGAAATTAAATTTATAGACATATATTCATTATTAAATAGTTTAGATCTTCCTATTCATGAAACTTATAAAGATGAAGGAGAGTTAAACCGATTTAAAAACAATTGGTTTGAGATTTGCTTAACTCTAAATTTAATCATTAATAAAAAAGTTATTAGCCTGTCTAATTTTAAAGGTGTAGAAGAAAAAGAATATTTTAATATTTATTGGTTTATTGAGTGGTATGCAGAACAAAACATTAAGTATTTCGATAATGAGACTATTGAATACTTATTTGAAATTATAGATAAAAAATTTGCTCAAGAAATTCAGGAGACGAATGAAAGATGTGATTATTTTTCAAATTTAGCAAAAATTGCATTACTTCATCAGAAACCAGAATATATCAAGCGATATTCTTATCAATGTTGGGATTTAATTTTAGGTTATGGTTGGCGAAAAGATGTGGGTATTTTTGAAGTACTTGATTCAATTGAGTATCTATCTAAAAAACATCCAAGAGAGGCTCTTTTCTACTTACAGAAAATCTCTTCAGAAGTAACACAAATTTTGGAATATACAGATGGTAAAGAAACTAGACATGCCCTACCACAATATACAAAACTTTTATCTAGCCTCAATTTATCGTGTTTGACTTCTAAGTTTGAATGGGAAGTTAAAAATGGTGATTGGCACAATGCAGAAAATTCTTTTCATCAAATATTAAGTAATTTACCAAACTTGTCGTCTCGTATTTGGGAGTCAATTTGCCGAACTGGGCTTTCACAGGATGATCTATATGCATTACAAAATAATTCAGATATAGAACGTGCGAAAGAGTTAATTAATATCGCATTAGATCACAATGGAATAGAAAATCTTCCTAAAAATATTAAGAAGACTGAAAATTCATCTACAAATGAAATTCCCAATACTATTAGTTATGAGGACTTTCCCTTAGAAAAATTTCCTGATTTTTTGACATGGATTAAGTCAGATTATAAAAACAGAGACCATTTACTACCATGGATGGAATATTGGAAACCCAAAGTAAAAAAATCTGACTTCATTAAATATGTTTGGAATTATATCAAAGATAATGATCTACATAACAAAGATGAAAATTTACTACTTGACCCTATCTATGAAATTGCAAAATCTACTAGGGGGAAAAATTTTGCATTTGACGTTCTTGTTAAAGCCCAATCAAATAAAGGTGGGTGGTTTAATCATTGGTTTGAGTCTACTGAACATACTTTCAAACGTTTAGATATTGTTGCTAAAGAATATAAAGAAAAAGCAGATGATTTCATCCAACTATCTACTCAGAATAACAAGGTCTTAAATACAGGACTTGTGATTCCATCGTGCCGATTAGTTTATCTTCTAATACAACTTGATCGTATAGAAGAAGCAAAATCATTTATTGAAGTAATGATTGAGGTTCTAAAAGAAGAAACTCGGAATTTGAATTTGCAAACACCAAGTTGGAATTGGAACGAGAATTTAGATGAACATGAAATAGCTATAGCGTTACTTGTTACTAGGTTACAGTGGCCGTTCACGAGTATTAAGCAATGGACTGCAAGTGAACTGTCTACTTTGTTAACTGTAAATGACACTCAAAAAATAGTCGAAGCTAGATTATTAGAAAGTTTGAAGTCTAAGAAATTAGAATCTGAAGTTATTGAAATTTTGTGTGTATTTTGGATGGCTTGTCAGAAAGGCTATCATCCAACTATTGTTCTTGGAGAATATATATTTGCAAGATCTTGTTTATCCGATCAATTATTGAAAGCTATAGATTCTAAAACTTGTAACTACGGTTATTACCAAGGAAACTTTGATATTGATTCGGGCTTGATTGAAAGAGAATCTAATTTCAGAAAAAACCTTGGATCTGAATTTCCACTTATGTATTTAAGTACTTGCGAAGATCTCGAAGAAAAATATTGTATTCCCTTGACGGAAGATTTTCAGCATGAATGGAACAAAACATTTATTCATGAGCCTAGGCTTCATGACACATATCAATATTTTTTAGAAAGAGATAACACTGGTCAGTTTTACACATTAAATAGCCATAGAGCCAGATCTGCATATTTAAGAGTATTTGAGGTTGCTAAACTTCGTTATGGAATGCCCGTTGAATATGCTAATTTCTATTCAATAAAAGCTTTGCCACTCGAGACAGCATATTTAAATTTCTTACCATCTAGAGTGATGTGGTTTACAAAGTGGAATTCTCAAGATGAATATAGTATTGAATCTCTTAAAGATTATCTTAGAAAATTAATTCGAGTTTGCAATACATGCAATGAGGGAAAAATTTTAGGGGCTTTGTCATTTCCATTAAAAATTAGCTCTAAATTACAGTTAGATATTACTTGCACGTTAAGAAATGATAAAAGTAAGGCATCTGATAGATCTCAAATTGTTTCTATTGGATTGGGTCTAGAAAAAAAATTAGAGTTTAAATTTCTTGAATCTAGGGACTCCGCTTCTGATAGTTTCCCATTCATAGGAACTGCTTTCCCTCACCATAGGTATGGTCATTGGTCTAGTGAACCAGAATCAAGAGGAATATATATCCCTATCATTCCTGATACAGATATTAAACTTATAGGTCAATCAGATAATAATCTGATCAGATACTTATTAGATGATAAAGAAATTGGTGTATCTGGTTATTGGAATGAAGAATGGAGTCGAACATATCCGTCTAAAATAAAATCTAAATGTGCAACTTACACGTTACTTTCTTCAAAATATTTTCAGCGTTTAGGAAATACAGAAATTGAATGTAAATATGTATTTAATGTGAATATAGTTTCTAAAGAACGTGACTATAGCGATTATCAATTTGAAAAAGTAACATTCGAAATTTAATTATTTGATGAAATTTAGGTTTAACGATGACATTTAATACCGAATTAGAAACACGACTAGTTTTTTTGGATACTTCTGCTTATGAAAACAAGAATTACCAATTCGGGCAACATGCATTAGGACGTCTTCAAGAGCTGATTGAACAGGAAAAAATTCACTTATTAATTACAGATGTTACGATAAGGGAAGTTGAATCACATTTAAAGAAAAAGTCATTATCTGCAGTTGCTAAAATCAAGGAAGTACAAAGAGAGGCAATGTTTCTAAGAAATACACCTGAACTTGATTGTTACGGCATATTTTCCAAGATTGATGGTAATAAAATCTATGATCTGGTACATAAGAAATTTCTAGAATTTTTAGATAATCGGTCTGTAGAAACCATAAGTGTAAGTTCTGTAGATCCAAAACTAATATTTGATGCTTATTTTGAAAATTTGCCACCATTTAATAAAGAATCAAAAAAACATGAGTTCCCTGATGCTTTTGTATTAGAAGCTATAAAAAATATTAGTTTAGCAAGAGGACACTCTGTTTATATTGTGAGCACAGACGGTGATATGCAATCATTTTGTGATAAAGAACCTAATTTTTTACATCTAAGATCGGTAGATGATTTAATTAATTTGATAATTCGCAGTGATAAAGTATATGAAGAGCCAATTAGATTTGCTGATGAAGTATTTGAACTTTTGAAAGAAGAGATAAAAAATCTTGCTTTAAATTATCTTGAAGATGGAGAGTTTATTTATGAAGATGCTGATCCTTATGATGAGGTTATAAACTCAGTCGATATTGAATCGTTGACTATTACAAATAAGACCCTACAGACAGTGAATCCCGAATGGGCAGAATATATTGTAGATTTTGAAGTGATAGTTACAGCCGATTATCGTTTTTCAGATTATGATCGTTCCCCTTGGGATCATGAAGAAAAACAATATGTATTCGTACTTGATAATGAATCAGTCATTAGACATAAACAAATTTATACTGCCAATTTAATACTAGCTTACGATGATGGGCTAAAAGAAAAAGCATATATCAGTGAGTTGTACTTTGAGCAACCTTACTTTGAGCTAACTAATGAGAATTCAGAAACACTTTCCTTTAAAGAACTAGATGTTAATGGTGAATAAAATGAAGCTATATATAATTGGTAATGGTTTTGATATTTATCATGGACTTGATACTCAATATTCATCTTTTGGTCTTTATCTTAAAAAAAATTACCGAGCAGTATACGAGCTTTTGTTAGAGCACTATGGTTTTACAGATTTAGATCCTAAAAACGCTTCTTCAATTTCAGATCCTTTATGGTCAGACTTTGAGTCCAATATGGCTGGACTAAATATAGATTCTGTTCTTGAAGCAAATACAGATTTTATGTCAGACTATGCTTCTGATACTTTTAGAGATAGAGATCGTTATTCATTTCAAATTGAAATGGAAAAAACTCTAAATCACTTGACAACAGATTTATATAAAGCTTTTAAAGAATTTATATTGGCTGTTGATTTCTCAGGTCTTAGTAAAGATAAAATTATCAATTTAGACAAAGATGCAACTTATTTAACATTTAACTATACTGATACCCTTGCTAAATACTACAAAATTTCAAATGATAACGTCTTATTTATACATGAAAAAGCTGAAAATGATGATCAAAATCTGATTCTTGGTCATGGTATTGATCCCGACAGCTTTAAAGATAATCCAGTTGAACCACCTATAGGATTAGATGAAGAAGGACTTGAGGATTGGAATAATTATCAGGCTGAAAAATACGATTATTCTTTTGAACTTGGTAAACAAACTATTAACGAATACTTTTCAAAAACCTTTAAAAGTACAGAAACAATCATTAAAAAATACAAAGATTTTTTTTCAAATCTTACTAATATCAGCGAAGTTTACATTCTTGGCCATTCTATGGCAGAAGTTGATTTGCCTTATTTTGAAGAATTAGTTAAATCTATTAAACCTGATGCAAAATGGACAGCAACTTTTTATTCTCCTGATGAGAAGCAACACCATTTTGAAGTTCTGAAAGGGCTTGGAATATCAAACATATCAATTGTTACTTTGCAAGAAATCTAAGTTAAAACTTGTGTTAGTTAATTATGCACAAAAAGATGGTTATGTATCCCTAAAATTTGTTCGCTAATTAACTCTTAGTCCAATGTATAGGTGCTACATCAAATAGTTATATATAAACGTCTTCATTAAATTTAGTGGAATTCAATAACAAGCTCAACATTTCTTGACTATGTTGTTGAATCGCCCTTTCTTCCCAATCTTCATTTCCATTTAGGAAATTTATCATCTCAAGAAGTTTCAAACTATCTATTTTTTGATTCTTTAATGCACCTGAAAAATGAGCAACTTTTGCTTTAGGTGGAAAATTACTCAAACGAGAATTTTTGCTATGGCTAATCAAACATAAATTTCCAAAGTCATGTAACCAATCACTTTCCATTTTTGGGTGACCACCCATTGGATGTTGCGGATAAAAATGCTCGACTGAACTACGGAATGTAAATTCAAATTCTTTAATCACATGGGATTTATTCTTATTGTTACGCCATAAAAGATAATCTAGATAATTGAAAATAAAATTATTTTCAATATTTCCAAAACAGAGTTTATTTGTATCAATTTTATTCTTAGTCATATTTTTTGGTGAAGACTTAAAGTTAGTCTCATATATCATCTCATAATATGGCTTACCTTCATCCTTTGCCAAAAAACGCTCGAATACAAACCTCTTAGCTAAATTAGTTAAATATTTTAAATAAGCTTCTGCCTCTACTTCCTCTTGATAATAAAGAAAGTAAAGTGCAGCATTTAACCAATGTTTATATACCAATGTAGGAGTGGATACATGAAATGCAGATAAAAGCATAAGAATTTGACGATTAATACCATCATATTCATTTTTATCATCATTAAAGCTATTACTAAAACCAACACTCTTTTTTGAATACCATTTGAGACGTTTTAAACTCCATGTATCCTCACCTTTTAGGTATTCACGTTTAATAATGAATTGATCAAATAAATACTTACACTTGAATAAAGCAAATACAAAATCTTGCACAGCTTCAATATTGTTTTCAATATTTAAAAGATAATCTTCAAATTCAGTAATTAAATGTTTGTCGTCTAAGGAAATGTCTTGTTCTGTGTAAACTTTTAATACATGCAATAAAAAATTAGAAAAGTTGATAACACTATTGAATCTATCAGGTGCATCATCGTTGTTATTAGCCTGTATTTTACTGGGACGTATTGGCTTACTTAAAACCGTCAATAATGATCTACCTGAGCCTTGTTCGCTATTCATTTCTAAATTTTCACACAGCTCAGCAAAATCATTTATAGAAAACGTCCCCCAATCATTTTCACCAAATAGACAATGTCGTTCCTCTGGGCTGAAGCCATACTGTACATAACGTTCCATATTAGCGCATGCCTCCCATATTTTCTGCAGTGCATGGATACTAGTTTCTTTTTCTCCATCATCTTCTATTTCATTAAGCACCTTCATCATTTTGGCTTTGAGGACTTCATGTTTCTCCAACTGTTCTCCTCTGTTGTTCATTGCTTCGAAATAATGATTGAGATCTGTATCCTGAGGCACTTCAACACGCATAATATGTACATGGTTAAATAGGTATGTGGAAAATTTTCTAAGATCAAGAGGTTTTAAAGAAGCTAGTTTCTTTTGAATTAACGTATAGCCGTTAAGAATCGCTTCATTATATTGTTCAGTATTTAAATGATGTAGTGCGGTACGCTGGCTTAGCGCATTAAATGTATTGGTGGATTTAGGGCGACTGTCAAAATTGATATTTAGCTTTTGATACCAAGCCATACTAGGGAAACGAGCTTTTGTAGTCAGAGATAATTCCAAATTTTTTAAATATAATGCTAGAAGTGATAGTGTTGTAAAGCGCTGCTGACCATCTATCACCTCCAATGTACCATCTTGACGCTTATATACCACTAATGTACCAATATAATAGCGTTGATGTTGTTTCTCCTGGTAGTCTTTTACATCCTCTATTAGTTGATTAATCTCACCTTCTTCCCATGCATAATTACGTTGGTACATAGGAATGACATAATTATTTTCATCACTTAATAACTGCTTGATTGAGAATTCGTGTAATGCCTTATTCATAATAATTCATTCCTTTAAACAGTTTTACTAACATGTCTTGATTAGCATTTCCCTTACGCTCGTTATTCTTATTATCTGCATCCGTTAATGAACGCAGGTGAAGAGTCAATACATCAGAAGGTGACACAGCATCTTTAATCACACGAAAAATATTATGCTTAAGTACATGATTATCTATTGTCGCAAGCTGTACAGTTTGCTGCTTGATGCGTAATTGATAAGCCCAAATAAAAATTTTCTCGATAGCATTAGACAGTTCTGCTGTACCGAACTTATCAATATAAAAAATAAGGCTACAATCAAAGATAGCTCTGACATATTTATCCCCAGTACGATTTCGATCAGGATAATGATTTAAATCTTTTAAAATTTTCTGAGCTTGTTTGCTCAACTCCACACCCCAGAATCTCTTACTATTTCGATGTTCAGTCTGAACAATAGCCTGTACTTGTTTCTGATAATGAGATGCCATCTCAAAAAATCGACGACCATTAATAATCATTTGGTCAAGATGAAATGGAAAAGTTTTCTGCTGTTTATCGATTTTTCGATGATATTGAACGTTGTAATCATCTATATAATGATGTGCTATAAGCAATGATTCGACATAGGGGAATTGTGTAATTTGATCAATATTAATTCCTTTGAATACACTAATTTCATTTTTACCAAAATAACGTGCGGAATAACCCGAAGACCAACGACGAATACGGTAGAGATATGCAGCGAACAGAGTTGTAAGTTCATGACTTTCTAAATCTTCCCAGTCCGCCACAGTAGAGGCTTTTAATGCTTGTTCATGATCACCAAATTCACGCAAATGATAGGCTTTGAGTAAGTCATGTGGCTCTAGATCACGTCCACGAGAGTTCTGCGAATCAAAAAATTGAAAGGCTTCTGATATATCATTTAATGTAAATGATACAAATTCACAACGATTTAATAAAAAATCGATATGCTGTTCAGTGAAGTCACTGCGGCTCACTAATCGTTTAATTTCCTGAAAATTATCATACAAGTTACGTTGGCTAATTTCGCTTTTAAAAGTTTGGTTTTCCATAAAATCAGCTAATGGTTTTGCTAGATCATTTAGCTGATCTGTCAAATCTTGTCTTTCAAGCTCAGACAATCGCTCCTCAATTAAGGCATAAATAGTTAGCATTAAGGTCAAGGTGCGTTGTTGACCATCTACAATATTTAAAACCTCAGTTTCTTTATTATCACAATGAAAAACCAAAGTCCCTAAACGATAGGCTGACTGCTCTTTATGCGATTGAATATCTTGAAAGAGTTGATGAATGTTACGCACTGTCCATTTATAAGGGCGCTGATATACAGGTATGGTTAAACCATCAACTTGTACTAGCTGGCTAACTTTTAGAATGTTCTTCTTTAAAACTTGAATTTTAAGTTCTCCAGGTTTCACTTAATACTTTATAAACAATTAGTTATTTGGTCATTTTATCTAGATTGACACAACTCTCATAGACAAATTTTCTCAAAATTTCATGAAATGAACTGATAAAAATCATAGGTTCATGAATCAAATTTGATTTCTTATCGAGATTTTTTAAATAAAGTAATGAAATTTATAAATAATTTTTAATATTAACCTATGAACTAGACTTTAGATGAACATAAGTTAAATAGGATATCTGAGACTGTAGCCTGCACATGTTATAGCATGGTCCATAGTATTTCGTACATTTATAAAGATAGCTGACTGTTTTATAAATTGTTTATCACAGAACCCTTCTGATTTTATATCTTAATAATTTTGACAGTGAATCAGAGTTATAAAAAATATTCTGTATCATTCTGAATCTTAGGCGAAATATGCTGATCGACCCACCTTAACCATGCTCTTGTTTTAGCATCAATAAAATGACGTGATGGTAATAAGGTATAAACACCAATATCAGGTGATCTCCAGTCTGCTAAAACGCGACATAATCGTCCAGTACGTACAGCTTCGATAACAGTAAAAGTTGGAAGCAAAGCAATACCCATGTCTTGCTGTACCATATCCAGTAATAATTCTGGCGTGTCTGCAATTAATGGCCCTGTAATATCGACTTGGTATGAACAACTATTTTTACTGATGAGATGCCATTGCGGTGTAATAGATGGGTTCACCAATCTTAAGCAGGCATGCTTTTGCAGGTCATCTAATGATTCTGGTTCACCGTATTTTTTTAAATAGGCCGGTGATGCACAAAGTAATGAAAATATTGTCCCAATTTGACGAGCAACAAATCTTGAGTCAGTCAATGATTCCGTAAGATATAAACTTACATCAATTCCTTTACCTAACAGGTCTGGCACATTCTGTGAAGTACGGTACTCAACCGTAAGCTTTGGATGGTTTTGACAGAACTCCGCCATTACTGGTGATATATAATGATGTCCGAAGCTTCCCATGCTCAAAACACGTAACCTCCCCTGCGGTTCGGTTGCCATTCCCATTGCCTGAGTTTCAGCTTCTTCTACCATCGCAAGTACTTGCCGGCACTGTTCTGCATAACTTGCACCAATATCGGTTAATGCGTGTTGCCTCGTAGATCTCTGTAGTAATTTTGTGCCTAAACGCCCTTCTAACTCGCTAATAAGTCGGGACACTTGCGCTGTTGTAAGCTCCATCTGCTCTGCAGCAGCCGTAAAACTCCCACTATCAATGACTTTTAGAAAAGCATGCATTGCATGTAGCAATCCACCATCAAGATTTTTGCGCATAACGTAAATATCTTTTTCTTAATTACGCATTGTTGCACCAGTATGGATCAACCACAATGACATTAATGTACATACATTAATCAGTTCCATTGTTTTAATTGAACTGATCAATCCTTTTTTAAGTATGTCATTTACTCCAAATATTCAACCGGATGTTGAACATAAAGTAGCTTGAACTACAAGATTCTAAGGAGACATAAAATGAATATATCTACAAAATTTACTCCAAATAAGATTTTAACTAAGGACGTATCACTTGAAGACAAATATCTAAGTGATAACGGTACTGCTTACATGACAGGTATTCAGGCATTGGTGCGTTTACCACTCGCGCAAACACGGCGGGATACTTTAAACGGTTATCATACTGCTGGTTTTATATCTGGTTATCGTGGTTCCCCTTTAGGGAATTATGACAATTTTCTCTGGCAGGCTGAAAATATACTTAAAGACCATCATGTTGTTTTTCAGCCTGGTGTAAATGAAGATCTAGCTGCTACTGCAATTTGGGGTACGCAACAAGCCAATCTCGCAGGTCAAGGTAAATATGACGGGGTAACCGCCTGGTGGTATGGCAAAGGCCCTGGGGTAGATCGTTCTGGAGATGTACTCCGTCATGCCAATCTTGCAGGAACATCAGAGCAAGGTGGCGTGGTTGCCTTCTTTGGAGATGATCACTCTTGTAAATCTTCTAGTATTCCACACCAGTCAGAACATGTCATGATTGGTTGTGGCATTCCAATTTTTTATCCTACTTCAATACAACATATTCTTGATTTAGGTGCTCATGCGGTAGCAATGTCACGCTTTGCAGGTGTATGGACTTCGATGAAATTAGTCAGTGAAATCGTCGAAACCTCTGCTTCTGTTCATGTTAATTTAGATCGGGTCATTCCTGTATTACCCAAAAATGTTCAAATGCCTGAAGATGGCGTAAATATTCGTTGGCCAGATCACGGCATTCAGCAAGAAGAACGTCTTTATAAATATCGCTTACCCGCTGTGTTGGCTTATGCGCGTGAAAATGAACTGAATCAGGTGACATGGCATTGTCCTGATGCCCGTATTGGTATTGTAGCAAGTGGTAAAGGTTATTTAGATACAATTGAAGCGTTACGTATTCTAGGAATTGAAGGTCAGACAGCCCAACAGCTCGGACTGAGAGTATACCAAGTTGCGCTGATTTGGCCCCTGGAGCCTCAAGGTCTTCGTGAATTTGCCGAAGGTTTAGAGGAACTTATCGTTGTAGAAGAAAAACGCTCTATCCTGGAAGCACAAATTAAAGACGAGCTATATGCACTTCCAGATGCCAAACGCCCTCGTGTCATCGGTAAAGCCTGTGATGGAAAGGGTGAATGGAGTACATCTATTAATGAAGCGCCTTTGATTGGTCATTATGAATTTCAGCCTGAACCTATTGCCAAAATGCTGGCAGCTCGATTCTTGAAACTGGAGATTCCAGAAACCTTAAAAACACAAATCCAAAACAGAGTTGAGCTGTTAGAAAAAGCAGAACAGGAATCACGCCGTGTTCTTGATATTGCAGAACGCAAACCTTTCTTCTGTAGTGGCTGCCCTCATAATTCATCAACCGCATTACCAGAAGGTAGCCGTGCATTAGGGGGAATTGGTTGTCATTTTATTGCTGTTTCACTGGATCGTGGTACAGAGACCTTCTCGCAGATGGGTGGTGAAGGTGTGAGTTGGGCTGGCGCCTCTCATTTCACCAACGAAAAGCATATTTTTGCTAATCTGGGAGATGGAACTTATTTCCATTCAGGTTATCTTGCAATACGTCAAGCTATTGCTGCAAAACTCAATATTACCTACAAGATTCTCTATAACGATGCAGTAGCAATGACTGGCGGGCAGCATGTCGATGGTCATCTTAGCGTGGCGCAGTTAACACGACAACTTGATGCTGAGGGAATCAAAAAACAAGTGATTGTTACAGATGAACCTGAGCTGATTCATACAGAAGAAGGTATTGCGCCTCACGTAGAAATTTACCACAGAAATGAGTTGGATGATGTTCAACGCAAATTACGTGAAATTTCAGGCGTTACGGCGCTAATTTATGTTCAAACTTGTGCCAGTGAAAAACGCCGCCGCCGTAAACGCAACGCTTATCCGGATATTGCAGAGCGAGTCTTTATCAATACTGATATTTGCGAAGGCTGTGGTGACTGTTCCAGAAAATCTAACTGCTTATCTGTTGAACCCGTTGAAACAGCGTTAGGAACGAAACGACAAATCAATCAGAGTAGCTGTAATAAAGACTTCTCCTGTGTAGAAGGTTTCTGTCCAAGTTTTGTGACAGTCCATACTCGCGATATGAAACGCCCGGAAATATTCAAAGGTATAGAAGCTGGCTGGCCTGAGAAGCCAATTCTTCCTGAACTCGATCAACAACCAGTACGTATAATGGTCGGTGGTGTTGGTGGTACAGGTGTGGTTACCGCAGGCGCTTTACTTGGAATGGCTGCTCATTTGGAGGGTAAAGCTGCACGTATTATGGATATGGCGGGACTGGCTCAGAAAGGGGGGACGGGTTATTTTTACGTACAGCTCGCTACAGAAGATGATCAAATCTCTTCTACCAAGATCCCTGCTAGTCAATGTGATCTTTTAATCGGTGCAGATCCTATTGTCGCAGGTAGCAATGTAGCACTTTCTCGCTTAAAGGCCGAGGCTATGGTAATAGTCAATGAAGATGGTTCCCCTACGTATGATTTCCTTGAGTCTCGTGACTGGTATGCTCCTATTACTGACTTGATTAATCGGCTGCGTAATCGCACTACACAAGGAAAACTCGTATCTTTGCCCGTAACACGTATTGCTACACTAGTGCTGGGTGATGCAATCTTTGCAAATCAGATACTACTTGGAATGGCCTGGCAATCAGGTCAGATCCCGTTAAATCGTGAAAGTATTGAAAAGGCCATCTATCTTAATGCCACTGCAGCTGAAAAAAATCTTGAAGCTTTCCGCATCGGTTGTCATCTGATGAGTGACCCTGACTTAGCAAAACGCATTATTGCAACCATAACAGTAACGAATAAACCAGCTACATTGGCTGAATTAGTTGAAGACCGCTCTTCTCGCCTTGTCGAGTACTGGAATCAGGATTATGCAGCCCAGTATCGGGCACTTGTGGAACAGGCTGCCAAAGTCTTACCAGAAGACCTGACTGGAACAATAGCGACTCAGCTATATAGAGTCATGGCATATAAAGATGAATACGAAGTTGCACGCTTACTCACAGGAAAAAGTTTTAAACAGTCTATTGAAGCGCAGTTTGGTCAAGGTCTACGTTTAACTTATCATTTAGCACCTCCAGCTTTGGGGGCTCATGGTACTATACGCAAACGTGCTTTCGGATATTGGATGCGCATTCCAATGATGATTCTTGGACGACTGCAGTGGCTTCGGGAAACGTTCCTTGATCCCTTTGCGTTACAGCAAGAACGACAAAAAGAACAGGCTTGGCGTGATCGTTATATCACATTTGTGAAATCCATTACTTCTGCACCTGAAAATTATGATTTATCTGTTGCTCAGCAAATCGCTAATTTACCTGCAGATGTACGGGGTTTTGGCCCTGTCAAAATGCAAGCAATGGAAACAGCAATACAACGTTGGGATGAGCTTTCATTAAGTCTTCATAGAGCTGATCAATAAACAGGATCAGTGTATATAGTAGCTGAAACAGGATTAAACCCAGACTTAAATCTTGCTGTACCTGTCCAGCTACTTAATTAAGCTATACAGAAATAAATCTCATGGCTTATTTAATACATAGCCCCTATTTCACCATTCAGCATTTTTTTATATATAAGTCTTTTCATGTGAATTCGTTCTACTCTCTGAGGATTATTATTCTGAATAGTAATTAAAGCTTAGACCTACTTCTCCTGAAGTCACTTATTATATATTTACACTTTTGAAATTTTTCTACTATAAAATTACCTTTAAAAGAAAGCCTTTGAACAGTCAAAGGCTTTCATAAGACTCATTTTACCTCTGAGGACTATTCACCCATCTATAGAGAATAGGCAACAGTACAAGTGTGAGCAAGGTAGACGATATAATTCCACCGATGACTACAGTTGCAAGGGGCCTTTGTACTTCAGCACCTGTACCTGTAGCAAGCGCCATAGGAACAAAGCCCAGTGATGCCACGCAAGCCGTCATTAATACAGGACGCAATCGTAAAATCGCCCCCTGCCATACTGCTTCATGCAAGTTGTACTTCAAGCGTAACTCTTTAATAAACGTCAGCATTACCAGACCATTCAGTACAGCCACACCAGATAAAGCAATAAATCCAATCCCTGCTGACATGGATAATGGAATATCTCTCAGCCAGAGAAATAGAACTCCTCCCGTCAATGCAAAAGGAACTCCTGTAAATACCAGAAGACTGTCTTTCATATTATGAAAAACTGCCATCAATAAAATAAAAATCGTAATTAGAGCCAATGGAATAACAATTTGCATACGGGTTTTAGCTGAAGCCAGATTTTCAAACTGGCCACCATATTCTATCCAGTAGCCACTTGGTAAATCATAGGTTTTAAGCTGTGTCTGCAAGTCACTAATAAATGAGCCCAAGTCTCGCCCTTCAACGTTGGCAGTGATAACCATACGGCGTTTACCGTTCTCACGACTTACCTGATTGATACCTTCAATACTGGCAACTTTTGCGACATCAGACAATATAATACTGCCGCCATTTGGGAGTCGTATTGGCAATTGGGACACATCAGCCACATTTCTGTCCTGATCTCTTAAACGAATAACGAAATCAAAACGGCGGTCTCCTTCCAGAATTTCTCCAACCTGCTGTCCGCCAATGGCTGTAGCTACCACATCTTGAATAGATTTAACACTTAAGCCATATTGCGAAGCTAAAAACTTATCAACCTCAACATTGAGTAAAGGCAAACCTGAGGTTTGTTCAACCTTTACCGCACTGCTTCCTGTGACCTGCTGAATAATTTTGGCAATTTTAGCAGCCTCGCCATTAAGAACTTGCATATCATCACCAAAAATCTTGACTCCTACATCGCTACGTACCCCTGAAATTAACTCATTAAAACGCAGCTCAATCGGTTGAGAAAATTCACTGTTATTCCCCGGAATTGTTGCAAGGTAACTTTCCATCCGGGATCGGAGCTCATCAATGCTCTCTTTAGGGTTAGGCCATTTTTCATGTGGTTTAAGCATGATATAGCCATCAGAAATATTAGGTGGCATGACATCTGTTGCGACTTCAGCGGTGCCGGTACGTGCAAATACTGTTTTAATTTCAGGGAAATTCTTTAATAAAAGCTTCTCTGTGTTTTCCTGCATACGTAAAGATTCTTCTAATCCTGTACTAGGAGAACGTAATTGTTGTACGGCGAAATCACCTTCACCAAGCTGTGGCGCAAACTCACTCCCAAGTTTAGTAGTTAAAACACCTGTAACCACCAGAAGACAAATAGCAAATGTTAAGACTACTGCTTTATATTCATAAGCAACATTTAAAGTCTTTTCATAAGATTTCTTGAGCGAAGTCATCCAGCCACTTTCAGTTTCGCGAATATCTCCTTTAACCCATAAAGCGACTGCAGCAGGGACAAAAGTTATAGACAGAATCATTGCAGCGATAAGTGCCAGAACTACAGTCAAAGCCATCGGATGAAACATTTTCGCTTCTATACCACTTAAAGCAAAAATTGGTAAATACACCACTAAAATAATAAGCTGCCCGAAAATCAGGGGACGTCGTGCCTGTCGAGCAGCTAAAAATACCTCTTTAAATCGCTCGCTTTGCGTTAATGGACGTTTAAGTAAATGCTGTGCATGGGCCAGACGGCGTATACAGTTTTCAACAATTACCACTGCACCATCAACAATAATTCCAAAATCTAGTGCCCCCAGACTCATCAAATTAGCACTAATATTTTTTTGTGCCATTCCTGTTAAGGTAAATAGCATGGAGAGCGGAATAACGCAGGCGGTAATCAGAGCTGCCCGTATGTTTCCCAAAAATAAGAATAGTATAACGATAACAAGTACCGCTCCCTCAACCAGATTTTTCTGTACAGTTTTAATTGCTTTTTCAACCAGAGACGTACGGTCATAGACCGTTTCTATAAATACTCCCTTGGGTAAACTGTTTTAAATATTCCGGATTTTGGCATCTACCGCTTTAGAAACAGTCCGGCTATTTTCTCCCATTGCCATCATGGCAATTCCCAGAACAGTTTCTTCACCATTATAGGTTGCACCGCCTGTTCTTAGATCATGTCCTATGGAAACTTGCGCAATGTCACTGACCCGAATGGCACGACCACTGGAACTGGTGACTAAAGTATTCTCAATATCTGAAATGTTGTTGAGTGTGCCAGGAATACGGACTGTAAGTTGCTGTCCATTATCTTCAATATATCCTGCTCCTCTATTTTCATTATTTTGGTTTAGAGCCTGCTGTAGCTGTTCTAAAGAGATATTAAGCTGTTGCATGTAGTTGAAGTCAGGTGATACCACATAGTTTTTTTCAAAACCGCCAATACTGTTTACTTCAGCCACACCTTGTACACGCTGCAGCTGAGGCCGAACTACCCAATCCTGAATTTCACGTAAATCCATAGCGGTATAAGCAGTTCCATCAGATTTTTTCGCCTTTGGCCCTGCTCTTAGTACCCACTGATAAATTTCTCCAAGCCCTGTAGAAACAGGTGACATGATTGGACTGGTTTGTGCCGGTAACTCTGCCTGAATCTCTTGTATTCGCTGGTTAATCTGCTGACGTGCCCAATAAATATCGGTACCATCTTCAAATACAATGGTAACTTGAGACAGTCCATAGCGGGAAATAGAACGGGTTAATTCAAGGTCAGGAATTCCGGCCATTGCATTTTCAATGGGATAAGTAATACGTTGTTCTACTTCAAGTGCAGTAAACCCATTTGCCTGGGTATTAATCTGTACTTGGGTGTTCGTAATATCTGGTACTGCATCAATAGGTAACTTTTGATAACTGTAAATTCCAACCGCAATCCAGATACAGGCAAACAGCATGACCCATATAGCATGTTGAATAGAGAACTGGATAATACGTTCAAACAGGCCTTCTGCTCTTGGCAGTTCAGAGTTAGTGTTCATGACCGGCCTCATCTTTTTCCAGTTCAGACTTCAGCAGAAAACTACCTTCACTAATATACTTCTCGCCGTTAGCAAGCCCGGAAATTCCCTCAAGCCACTCCCCGTCACCTGAGGCTTGGCCCAATTTCACCTGTTGAGCCTTTAGATGAACCTGTCCTTTTTCTTCAGACTGCAAAATAAAAACGGTATCTTCACCTTCAATACGTTGTACGGCTGCTTTTTTTACCCGAAGAGACGTTTTAGCAGCAGGCTTGGCCATCAAAACACTTACTAATACATTAGGACGTAAACTGGCAGACTGCGTATCAAGCTTGGCACGGACTATTAGCCGCCCTGTCTGACTGTCTGCCTGCGAGGTTAAACTTTGTATTCGTGCGGTGTAGGTCTGCTCTGTACCCATTAGTTTAAATAAAACTTTCTGTCCGGCTTGTATGGGTCCTGCGTATTGAGCGGGTAAAGTAAACTCAAGCCATAAATTATTGAGCTGTTCAATGACAAAAATTTGATCAGCTAACTGGACATTTTCACCTACTACAATATCTTTCTGACTGATGACACCAGAAATCGGTGCCCGAATAACAAAACGCCCATGAGTATTACTACTTGCCCCCAAAGCGTTTAAGCGTGCCTGTGAGGCTTGTACAGCAAGCTGTGCCTGACGGTACGCATTTTCAGCACGCTGATAATCCTGTTTGGCTGAAATACCCTGTGTCCAGAGTTGCTGTTCACGTTGATAGTCTTGTTTGGCAAGCTGAAGATTTGCCTGTGCCATACGTAAATTTGCCTGCTGATCAATCAGTTCAGGAACCAAAAGCACGGCTAGAGTTTGTCCTTTTTGAACACTTTGCCCTAAAGACACCTTTACTTGCTCAACATGACCACTGAAACTCGGCGATACATGGGCTTGCTGGTCAGTATTTACGACCAGTTTACCTGGCAACAGAGTAACCTCTTCCACTGGGCCTGTAGTTACTATGGCGACTTTTAGACCCTGTTCAGCCATTTGACGGGCTGTCAGTTTTATCTCGCCTTCCTTTTCCTTAACATGCTCTTCTGTCGCATGAGCCTCATCCTTGACGTCTCCGGTATGTTCATTCTCATGTCCATGTTCAGCAGTTCTCGTTTCCTGCTTATTTAACCAGATGATCAGGCTGACCAGTACGGTTAGTGCAATCAGAATTGCAATCATGAGAGGCTGGGATAATTTTCCATATTGTTTCAAGTTCATTTATCGTGTCCCCTCATTAATTAAATTCTGTAATGTTTCAGTCGCATTTTGATTTAGTTGTATGTAAGCATCAGAACGGCTGATTTCTTCATAGCTTGTTCCAATACTTAGAGCTTCAGCACCAAGTGCGCTTTGCCAGGCTTGCCGTAATGTCTGTAACATTGCCAAACGTAGACTGTGCAGCTGTGAAGTCGCCTGCTGGACATCTGTAATTGACAATTTACCTGCCTTAAAGCCCTGTAAGGTCCTGCTCTGGACTTTTTCAGCCAAGTCAATTTGACTTGTGATCAGTTCATATTGATTCCGTAAAGCCTTGAGTTGATGCATGCTATTTGCAATATCAAGTATTTGCTGTTTTAGTTCACGCTGCTGCTGTTGATTCAGCAAGATCTGCTGCTGTTGCGCAATAGGGATGGCATATTGCTGACGGTCGAAAAGATTAAGGGGAAGATCGACCCCCAGTGTTAACGCCGTCTCATTATTTTCATCAGGAGACCTTGTACGGTTCATCCCTACATTTAAGGCGGGTTGTGGGCGAGCTTGAACTTTTAAACGTTCAATCCGGTAATTGGACTGCCGGATATTTAAAGCATAAAGTTTTTCTAGCCATCCTTCAGAAATATAATGCTGTACTGTCTGATTACTCTGATCTGGCCAAGGAATAGAAGTTTCAGTTAAATCAATTTGTGCATGGGTTTCACCCCATAAATTTGAGAGTTGACGCCCTGCCGACTGCTGATTTAATACAGCCTGCTGATAAAGCCGTTCCATTTCTAACGCTTCAATCTGAGCCCGCTCATAATCAACCAGAGCAATGCTTCCTGCCTGATAGCGCTTCTGGGCACTCTCTAAATTAGCTTTACTTACTCTAAGCTGCGATGCATACACAGTACGTTCCGTTTCTGCAATTGTTAACTGTGACCATGCATATCTGACAATTAATTGGCTTTGTGCATTCCATAACTGTTGTTGCAATTGCAACTGCTGACCTGATGTATTGGCTATGGCCTGGCTAAGCTTGCGCTGACCAAAAATATCTAAGGGCTGGCGAATACCGAGGCTGAATTCCTGCTCCTGATCTGAACCGAATCCTGACTGTTCAACCGTTAGGCTCGGATTTTGCCATAATTGGCTTTGGCGAATATTTAAATCAGAAATTTGTGCATAATGCCGAGCTACTTCAGCTTGTACATGATATCTCTGTACTTTGGCATACGCAGATTCAAAATTGCTAATATTTTCAGCATAACTATATGATGGCACAACAACTGTAAATAGACAGGCCATCAGAGCATGACGTAATAACGTCCTTGACTGTAAAGACATGATTTTTCCCACTTAATTAAATTTAGAAGTGGTGAGAATGTTTTAGGCTACCCCACCATAAGCGGGGAAAATTCGGGAGGTGGACTTTGCTGAAACAGGTCAGGTGCCTGATAGCTGTTCTTCCAGTGAAACTCTGGAATGACATGAGTTTCAAAAACTGGAATTAAAACCGAGATTTTTTCATTTTGCACAATCAGATGCGTCATGGAAGGCAGATGATCCTGATGATCTTCACCAAGCTTTAAATTATTATTCTTTATGTCTTTATGATCTGATTGGGTATCATGCTTATGCTGGCGGTCATTACTGATACATAGGGTATTTTGATGATGGCCAAAATGATAACTCTGCTGTACTAAAGTTTGCTCTTCATGGACGCAAAAGGCCGCTGCCATGTTCCAAAGACTTTGGAACATGAACAATCCAACCAAGACTGTAATCCATGTGGTAGACCGCATACGGTACTTTAACGAATTAAATTGCTTGTTATTATAGAGAGTATGTGTTGGCTAGCAAGTTCTATGTAGTTCTTATTGAGAATCGGCTCATTTGAACGATATTTTTAATAAATTTACCTGTTTTGGTAAAACTTCAAAAATACTTCAGAGATCTGGATTTTAAATTATGCTTTCAGATTAAGATTTGATGAAAGTAAATAATCAGCATTATAACGACCGCCATATGAACAACTTGCACAGGTGCAAAATATAAAAAAAACTTCCAGCCACCGGTTAGAAAGGCATTAATACTTTTTGAAAGTGCATGTGCAGCCAAACCAATGACAACTGCATAAATCAGAGTCAGATTAGCTGGGTTTCCTTGTACTACCACCCCGGCCATAGCAGCATGAACTTCAAATAGTGAAGCTAGAAAAGTGCTCAAGATTAAGCCTTTATCTCCTAATATAAGATTTGCTCCATAAATTCCGGCCTGAATGAGAGTGAGGCTAATTGCAATAATGACGGCTTCCTTGAGACTAAACATGCGGTCATCTGCTTGGTTAACTTGATTTACTAAACGGATATCTGAATGATTTGACCGGTACATGAATAAGCCTGTAGCAGCACATAGTATGCTTATCCCAGCCAGACTTGGGACAAAAAGCAGTTTGAACCACATTAAACTTACACCTGAGACAATCAGCAGTAATTGCAGCAAAGTCGCTACACATGACATCAGAGCAGCACCGGCATTCACTTTGGCAATGGCTTCTCCGGAGCGGACTTGCATGCCAAGACTGGCAATAGTGGCAGTACTAGAGACAAAACCTGAAGCTAGAGCAGATAAAATCAGTGCTTTGTCATTTGATAAAATACGTTTTGCCACATGTGCCATAGATTGCACAATAAGGATTAAAACCAGTAATTTTAAAATGACATATGGGCTTAGCACTGAACCCCATAGGGGTTTATTTGGCATGATCGGTAAAGCGATCAAAATGAGGGCCAGTAAAAGGAGTCCATCCCGGAGTTCATAATCTCGAATGGTTTTTCCAGCAAAGCGATGAAGGCTGGTTTTCCCCATTAAAATAAGGGTAAGCAATACTGCCATACTGGCTGCTAATGGGATATTCCAGACACACGCCGCCCCAATAAGGTAGGTCATTAAAAAAGCCAGTTCAGTGGTGGAACCAATATCTTCTTTTTGTTGAGATAAACTATACAGGCAGAACAGGCTTACGGCTATTGCCCCCACTACTCCAACATACGGGTGTATAACAAAACACAAAGCCCCCAATAAGGCGCTGATCGTAAAAGACCTTAATCCCGCGAAACTTTGTTCATTGCGGGTATTTTTATTACGTTCCCGCTCTAGCCCGATTAAAAGACCACATCCTAATGCAGACAATATAATTGTGAGAAGTTCTTGAAAAGTTAGACTTTGCAAAAGAATATTCAAATGCCTTTCCTTTTATCAGTTCATATTTATCTTTATAAGATATTATTATTAAAAAGTAACCAGTTTAAAATACATAACTAATTTAACCAATAAAAGTATAATATTATCGAATGAGAAAAACTCAGAATCCCCAATAAATAATTAATTTCATTATTCTCGTCTTTATAAAAATTTCAGTTTTTAGTAAAAAGACCAAGCAACTATAAAAGATTTTTAGATT